>CAZRDD010000086.1:0-14323 GCA_964598675.1 uncultured Parafilimonas sp. | reverse complement strand
TAACCTGCTTAATTATTATCGCCACAGCTATAACGGCGAGGAAGAGCAAATACTAAAACATTTTGTTTCGCACACGCAAACCGATGCGCAGTTTGTGCAGCCATATATTGGCACTGCCTCCGTATCGTTGTTAAAACATTTTGTAACCGGCTTTCACCAAGGCATTACCCTTACTGCACCGGGTTTTTATGGCCCGCAGGGCAGGGTTTTAAGACTGGCCTTAACCAACCCAGGCTTTATGGAAAAACTGGGCAGTTTTAATTACGGTGGCCACCGCGTTATTAATTGCGAAATGGAAACCAGCGCTATTTATGGTTTAGGCAAATTATTAGGCCATCAATGCTTAAGTTTGAATGCGGTTGTAAATAACCGGGTTACCAAAAAATATACAAGCGATGTAAAAGAATCGGCCAAAAGGCTAATTGAACACGCGCTACAAACCATTGAAAGAATTTAAATATTATGCTGCTTACATTTTATAAATACCAGGCTACCGGCAACGATTTTATAATTTTTGATAACCGTGCCAATAACATTAACCTTACCAATAAACAAATAAGCCACTTGTGCGACCGCAAATTTGGCATTGGTGCCGATGGGGTTATGTTGCTAAAAAACAAAGAGGGTTACGACTTTGAAATGGTTTACCACAACGCCGATGGCAGCATGAGCATGTGCGGCAATGGTGGCAGAAGCATGGTTAAGTTTGCCCATTTTTTAGGCATACACAGGTCGTCTTATCATTTTTTGGCGATTGACGGTGAGCACAATGCTTCACTTGAAGACCACGGTTGGGTGAACCTTAAAATGAAAGACGTACACGGTATTGAAAAGCATTTTAGCGATGCTGTACTAAATACAGGTTCTCCCCACTATGTAAAAACGGTTACCGATGTAAAAAACTACGATGTTGTACGGGTGGGCAAACTAATACGGTACAGTGATGAGTTTGGCAAGGAAGGCATTAATGTAAACTTTGTAGAAGAGCTGGACGATAAAAGCATTTACGTGCGCACTTACGAACGGGGCGTTGAAAACGAAACCCTAAGCTGCGGCACCGGTGTTACAGCAGCGTCGCTGGTGTATGCCCATAACGATAATGGTTTTAACCGCGTGGAAGTACACGCACCAGGTGGCCGCCTGGCTGTGGAATTTGACAAAACCGGTGAGGAAGACTTTGAAAATATATGGCTTTGTGGCCCCGCTGAGTTTGTATTTGAAGGCGAAATTGAATTGAAAGAGTAACAAACAAAAGAATATCAAGCATTTAGACTGTATAATTATTATTAGCAAAAAAAATAAGAATGGCAGAAGTTACTAACCCGGTTTCGGCGCAGGCACAAGGCATAGAAAGCTATACAGTAAGGGTTTACGGCATTTTGATTGATGCTGATAAACGCCTGTTATTAAGCGATGAATTTATAAGGGGTGATTATTTTACCAAATTCCCCGGTGGAGGGCTTGAACTTGGCGAAGGTACCCGCGATTGCCTGAAACGGGAGTTTCTGGAAGAAACCGGCCTCGATGTAACCATTGGCGACCACATATATACTACCGACTATTTTCAAATATCCGCCTTCAACCGTAAGCACCAGATTATCTCTATTTATTATCATGTTCATGCCACTGAGCCTGTGAATGTAGTAGCCAAAACCACCCCTTTCGATTTTACACCAGAGCAGGTAAGTGACCCGAACGGGCAAAGTGAGGTATTAAGATGGGTTGACTGGCACAGTGTAACGGAAGATATGCTCAGCCTGCCCATTGATAAAATTGTGGTGAAGATGTTGAAGGGGTTATAGGTATCAAAAAAGTGCGATTTTTTCAAAATAAATTTTTTATTAAAAAAAAATTTGAAATTTCGTAAACTCTTCCAAAAAAACATTCTATTTACAAATAGATTTTATTAACAACTAAACCTTTAAAAATGAAACATTTTTTAGTATTATGTTTATTTATTTCAGTACTGTATAGAGCTAACTCTCAAAAGATTTCAACTTTTGCAGGAAATGGAGCGGCAGGATATAATGGTGATAATATTCAGGCAACCGCAGCATCTTTGAATGGGTCCTACCAAATTATTTTCGATCGCAATGACAATCTTTTAATTGCAGATTATGCAAATCACCGAGTTAGAAAAATTACACCAGCAGGTAAAATTACAACAATTGCGGGTAATGGGCTTGGGGGTTATACTGGCGACGGAGGATTGGCTACCCATGCATCTATGTATTATCCAGAAGGCCTTGCATTAGATTCTGTAGGAAATTTATTTATTGCAGACAATGGCAATAGCGTGATTCGAAAAGTAGACACTTTTGGAATTATTACAACAATAGCAGGCAATGGCTTTTTAGGTTTTTCGGGAGACGGTGGCCCTGCCAGAAATGCTCAGTTATACAATCCCGGAGGGTTATCGCTTGACAAATATGGCAATCTTTTTTTTGCCGACATTCACAACAACCGCATAAGAAAAATTGATAAAAATGGAATAATAACTACCGTTGCCGGTAATGGAGGATACGCCTATAATGGTGATAATATAGCCGCAACTTCGGCATCTTTATATACTCCACACAGCGTTACTGTTGATTCAGTGGGTAATATTTATATTCCTGACATTTACAATAACCGTGTACGAAAAGTTTCTTCAAATGGAATCATAACAACTATTGCAGGCACCGGAACTGGAAGCTATTCAGGTGATAGCGGGTTAGCAACGCAGGCAACGCTTTATTCGCCAACGGGCATTTTAATTGACCATAATGGTAATATTCTCATAGCCGACTTCAACAATAATGTTATAAGAAAAGTTGATACAAGTGGCATTATTTCGACCATAGCTGGAACAGGTGCGCAAGGGTTTAACGGCGACGGAGGAAATGCAGTCTCTGCCGTTTTGAATCGCCCATTTAGCCTTATTTTTAATAGTTCAGGTGATTTGTATTTTGTTGATCGAGAAAATAACAGAGTTAGAAAAATCACTAATGTACAAACTGCCTTACCTGTTACAATTACAAATTTCAATGCCTACCTGAATGGCAAAGAAGCAGTACAGACAGAATGGACAGGCTACTCAGAAATAAACGTCGCATCTTATTATATTGAAAGATCCGCAAATGGCATTCAGTTCAACACTATTGGTAAAATATTGTCAAAATCGCCTTCAGTTGTAAAAAACGAATATAGCTGGGTGGACTATTCTCCTCTCGCTGCAACCAATTATTACAGGGTAAAAGCTGTTGATAAAGACGGATCTGTTGAATATAGTCGTATAGTTAAAGTTGCTATCGATAATAACTACTCAACTATTAAAGTTTATCCTAACCCAGTAAATAACAAAAACATACATTTAAATTTCAATAAAATTGAAGCTAGCACCTATACGTTATCAGTATATAGTTTAGCGGGACAAAGGGTTTATTTCCGCAATTACGTACATGTTGGAGGCAATGCAACACTAACGATTAATGCCGAAAATTTAGCCAATGGTATTTATTACGTTGTAATAAAAAATGGAAAAAATACCAATACAATACCTGTAATTTTAAAATAGGTTGTTCTCTGCGATAGTATAGTAGTAAAGAACTCCAAACACTGGGAAGTACCAAAGTTTTAAATACACAGTAATCAACAAAAGAGTCGTCTTCTTTAAATTTTAAGAAGATGACTCTTTTGATATTTGACCACAAAAACTTAGCCTTTAAGGCAGAAATTACAGGGAGAATACTGATAGCATTAAAACACAATTAATTAAATTTCGATCTAGCCCGGCACAAACTACAGCATCTTATAAAAATGTGGCTTATTCTTCAATATTAATGGAGATAGCTTCCAAACCGAAGCCACATTACGGGCAAGCGCTGTTGCTTTAACAAAATCACTAAAAGGGTTACGAACGTGAAAAAGGTTATCAAAAAAACTGCAAAAATAAAAAACGGGTACAGCCCACGTAAAATTCAACAACTGGAATAAAAACCAGGCTGCACCATATTGTTTACGTATGCGCAAATGATTGGATACCATAAGCTGCAGGCCTTTTTTATCAAACAGGTTGTTGTATGTTTTGTCTGCCGTTTTTGTAGCATCCTGTATCACCTCCCCCATCAGGTGTATCATTTTTATATCGCCGTACACGTAAAGCTCGCCTGTTTTCATTAACCGGCTGCACCATTCAATTTCTTCGGAATATAAAAAAAAGTCTTCGTCCATCTTGCCCGCTTTTTCAACAGCAGCACGTTTTACCATTAAAAATGCGCCGGACAGCCATTGCACCCTTTCTTCGGAAGATGCCACTTCTATACTCGGCTTTTTGGTATTTAAAACACCGGCCACAGCTTTTAGAAAGCCACCCCAATATGGCAGGGGCAGCAGGTGGTTTATGCCCCCTTTCATAAAAAAGCTACCGGATATTTGTGGACTCATATCCTTAAAAAGCAACTGCACCCCGCAGGCTACATGCTGGGTTTGTATAAATTTTTGGTAGCACCTGCCAATAGCATCATTCAAAACAATGGTATCGGCATTCAGCAGCAAAAAAACATCGCCGCTGGCTATTTCCATAGCTTTATTGTTGGCCCTTGAAAAACCAGCATTATACCCCATATCAACCCAACGCACAAAAGGGAAAGCCGTTGTAATAACCTCTTTGCTGTTGTCTTTAGAGTCATTGTCTACCACAATCCATTCAAAATCTTTTGCAGAAGAAAACGCAAAAGCACTGCGTATGCATTCCACAACAAAAGTGGCTGACTTATAGTTTACGATGATGATGGAGAGTGACAACAAAAAATAATTTACAACTGGTTATTAAAACAGGTGGCGAAGATAAGCGATGAATAAACTCAATACCGTAAGGCATCCCTAAATTATCGCAACGCCAACCATATTGCCAATTTGCACAAGGCAATTACCTTATCTATAACCTTTGCTTGTTTAATATTTTCTACCTGCCATTCACTTAGCCAAAACTTAACGTTTTACTGCCCGCTGTTACTAACAAAAGCCAAATATTTACTATCAGGCGACCAGGAGGGTGCGTTAAAAGTACCTTGCCCACCAAATAAATAGGCCACCGTTTTGGGGCTGCCTGGGCCAGTAAGCGGCATTATGCGCAGCATAACCCGTTTGTAAAAAGGGTGTGCATCGGGGTCAATATCAACCGGAAAAGAAATAAATGCCACCCATTTGCCATCGGGTGAAATGTGTGGAAACCAGTTATGGTATTCATCAAAAGTTAGCTGCTCCTTATTGCTGCCATCGGGCTTCATGCGCCAAAGCTGCATGGTGCCAGTAGCGTTGGCGTTATAATAAATGTATTTTCCGTCGGGAGAGAACTCAGGCCCGTCCACATGGCCGGTGGTGTTGGTAGTTAACGCTGTTTCCGCACCTGTTTCGGTAGAAACTTTATACAGGTTATAAATTTTGCTGCCACCGCGCTGGGCCACTATCAGCACCGTTTTACCATCTGGCCCCCAACCATGCCAATACGATGGCGTTTGGTGTGTTACCAGTTTGGGCTCCCCTCCTGCCAACGGCAGCACATACACAGCGGAGCTGCCACCTGGCAGGTTTGCCGTTGTACTGCTAATGGCCAGTTGCCTGCCGTCAAAAGATATACCATGGTCGTTATTGCATTGCTGCACGGCACCTGTATTAAGCGCTGCGGTTTCGCCACCTTCAGAAGGTATTTTATACATAATACCATCCTGGTTAAACAAAATATTTTTCCCATCAGGCATCCAGTTGGGGGCTTCAAAGCGGCCTGTGTAATAATGAATAATCTTTCGGTGGCCATCCGTTATATTTAATACCTCCAGGCGGGATGGCAGATAACCACTTTTATTGGTGTTGTAGTTAGCCGCAACAGGTTTATCAATCCTAACATTCCAAACACGGGCCTGCTCAGTAGTAGCTGAATCGTGGGCACAGATAAACAGCCCCGCCAACACTGAATCAGGCATATCGGCCATGTCGTGGCTGCCAACTACCTGCAAAGGCTCACCAGAGTGGGCCACCCGCATAGTAATGGTTTTACCGCTGCGCTCCAGTTGAATAATTTCAAAGTTCTTTTTAGGGGTGGCTATTTCATCCTCCGGGTCGCGCATGTAAGCACCACGCAATGCCCTCCATTGCAGCACAGTCAACCCATCGCCATGAGATACGGCGCAAATTTGCGCAGCGCTTTCATCACTGTTCGGCCTTATCATCCACCCAATTTTGCGATGGTTGTTGCCTTTATCTCCCAAAAATTCAAAATTGGCGGTGAGTATAAAATCTCCGGCCAGCTTTTTATACAGGTAATGAAACTCATCCCTGTTAAACCAAATATTGTATCCCCCGCCTTTAATGGTATACACCTGCTCGCCGACGTTATATTCCACAGCACCGGCCTGTTTGGGGTTACCTATATCCTTATGGCCGTCAAATATCCCTAATGGCTCCTGTTGACAGTTGGCTGCTGCCGACAATAACAAAAATGCAACGGTTGTAATAATTTTCATATAGCTTGTTTTATACAAATTGAGGTAAAGAATGATAACAGAATACTAAGGAATGTTATGCCTTGTTTACCTTGTTATAGGGAAAGCCCGTTTTGTAAAGATTATATTATATGCTAAAGCAATCGTCTCTACTTTTTAAATTACACTTTTTCTGTAAATATTTAGTTTTAAGTGAATTGTAAACTATTGGTGATGTAAAATACAACTATGTGATAGTTTACAAAAATTAACCCCTGCAAATTATTTTATTAGTTAGCCGGTTAATATCTGTACAATTTTATCAAGAGGGAGTTTGTATTAAAAAAGCATCGGAACCAGATAAAATAGTGCAGCTTCAGGCTATTGGCTTTGGCATTAAAAGAAATGAGGAGTCTCAACAATAAGGAAGACAACTAGAATAGCGCGACACAGGGTTTAACACTAAAAGTGTTACCCAATTTCTGATCAAGGCTAACAGGTGGCCAGTTGTTAAGATATTAGCCTTCTTTTCTTTTAGCTAACGAACATGTTATGATAATATCTCGCTGCAACAAGGTCTTCCAAAGAGTGGCCCACAGACTTAAACAGGGTAATCTCTTTTTCGCCGCTCCTGCCAGCTTTTGCACCCGCACAAAGCTCAAAAAGGTCGGCTTGTATATCGTTGGGCGATATAACACCTTCATTTACGGGTATAACAATATCCCCCGTTTCGTTCAGGGCGCCGTAGTAAGTATCAACAAATATCCGGGCGGCGAGTATGGTATCGTCATCCGCCTCGCGCATGTCTTTTCTGTAGGAGCCTACCAGGTCTATATGCTGCCCGCTAACCAGTTGCGCACCATTTACCAGTGGTGTTTTGGAAAGTGTTGCGCAGGAAACTATATCTACTTTGCCAATTATTTCTTCTGCATTTTTTACCGCTTCAACCTTAAATGTACCAGCATTAAGTTCATTGGCAATCGCCTCAGCTTTCTCAAAATCGCGCCCCCATATATAAATAGTTTTTAGGGGCCGCACGGAAGCGTGGGCCAGGATAAGGTTTTTAGACAGCGCCCCTGTACCTATCATCAACAGCGATTCCGCCCCCGGCTTTGACAGGTAAGAGGATGCCAGTGCCGAAGCCGCTGCCGTTCGCTTAGCTGTCAGGGCTTTCGCATCCATAATTGCTTTTACAGTACCTGTTTGTGCATCAAGGTAAACATAAGTACCCTGTATGGCAGGCAGGCCATACTTGCCATTGTTTGGGCTTACTGTAACAATTTTCACACCTGCATCCTGCCCACCAAGCCAGGCGGGCATCAGCAACAACGTGGATTCGTTTTGCTCCACCGGGTTTTTAAAATCGTGGTGATGCCTTGCAGGCACCTCTACATTATTGGCAGCAAACGCCTGTTTTAAAGCCTGTACCAGCAATGGAAAACTTGTATGGCTGTTTATAAAATCGCTGTCAATAAAAGGGATGCCCGCCGTACTCATCATGTTACAGTTAATATTAAAAAATGCTTTGCTACCTAAAACTGGTTAAAATACCTAGCAATACTAAAGATGATAACAGTCTTATTTACCCTGATGGTAAATTTTGCTTTATAGCTGTTAGTTACAGCGCAGCCTCTGTCACCAGTAAAACATACCAGCCTAAGGATGTATTACTGCCCAGCCCTGCTGCTCCAGTATAATCAATTCTCCATTGCCACTGGGTACAAAGCCAATAAAATCGTACAGTTGCTCTTTGGTTATGTTTCGTGCGCGCATGGTGTTAAGGCACTCGGCAAGTATCACCCCTTTCTTTTTTAAAGCAAGCAGGTCCTGCTCAAAATAGCCATCTTTCATAAAAAGTCTTATGCCTTCGCCATGCACCACCAGTTCAAGGGTAAGCTTTCCGGCAAGCCTGGGGTCGTTAAGGGCATTGTTTATGTTATGCAGGGTGCCGCGTATTTTAGCGGTATCGCCGCTGTTAAGCTGGTAAACAGCTTTATACATTTTTTTGGTGGCCTTTGCGCCAGTATATGTAGCCGTATCTGCCTGCTGGGCAAATGCTTTGGTAAAAGCTGCCATGCAGCACAACGCACAAACCAACATTATAACATTCCTCTTCATAGTATTGTATTTAAAAGTTGAATATACTGTTTAAAATAAACCACCGTTGAACACATTTCTACAGTCCTATTTTTTTGCTGCTGCAATGGGTATAAAAGGCCCATATTTATGCTGCTGTTCGGTAAAAGTATCAGCATAAGGCCCAAACGGAAAATCAATTGGCTTCTGGGCAATGTTTCGCCAATCCGCCTGCTGGTTAAATAACGGCCGGGGCTGGGAGTTTACAAAAGCAGCCACATCCCAGGCCTGCTCGTTGGTAAGTACAGGTGCAGCATGGGTAGCCTGCAGGTAAGGCATGTTGTTTTTAACAAACCCTGTAAAGCCAGAAAGCCTGTACAAACCAGCCCCATTGTTGTAACTGTTTGGCCCCCATAAGGGCGGGTACGCGTATTCGGTACCTGTAGCATTCAACAGCCCGCCGCCTTCTTTACCGTGGCAAACGGCGCATTTGGCAGCATATACCACCTGCCCTTTTTCAACAGAAGCGGCCCTGCTTAAATACGGCTGTTTTTCAATAGCGCTGCCAACGGGTTTTGTGTGCAGGGGCAGCTTTTTACCCAGCCATTTAATGTAAGCAAACATAGCCCGCATTTCGGCGGAAGCTGTGTCCTGGGCTTTGCCATTCAGGCTGCGCTGAAAGCAGTCGTTAATGCGGCCAAAAATAGTTTGTATTTTCCCACTACGGCCATTAAAGCGCGGGTAGTTGGCCGCAACCCCACCATAGTTGTTACCCCAGCTTTTACGGCCTGCATCAAGATGGCAGTTTTGGCAGTTCATGCCATTGGTGGTGTGGTTAATGCTGCCCTTCGGCCCAAAATATTTTGCAGTATGTGCAATCAGGTCCGCACCATATAACAATTGTTGCCTAGTAGCAGGGGTAATATCGGCGGCCGCTTGTATGTCTGGTGCCACCCACGCACCGTCTTCCACCGGTTTTTCAGCGTGCGCACTTTTTGCAGGCCGTTGGCACGCAATAAAAAAAATGGCGGCAATAAAAACTGGCAGCCCATAAATAAAACGCTTCCACCATGCATTTTGCATACAGGCTGTTTTTAAGTAAACGAATGAGTGTACAATTTTACTGCTTTAATTGAAAAACACAGATAAATAAATACGATATGAAAAAAACAAATGGTACACACCGAGCGTTATTACAATAATTTAACAAGCCGTGTAACTGTATAATGAGCACTATGCAGCTATTGGCATATTTGTTGGATTAAACAGTTCTATGAAAAAACACCTTTTTATTATACTGCCGACTGCTGTATTGATGAGCGGTCTTTTATCGTGCAAAAAAATTGTAGATACTTTTTTTGCGGGCGAAACCTTTGCCATGCCGGCCATTACCATGACGATACCTGCTATACCCCTTGCAGACAGTACACAGGAGTTTAGCGCGGGCAGCTTTACCACTTATGTTAATGTAGACAGCACTATTAAGGCTAATACCGGGGGCGTATTTAATATAAGCAGTATAAGTACGGTTACGGTAAAGCAGGTTAGTGTTACGGTAACAAATGCGGACGACATAAATGATGTTTCTGCCTTTAAAAGCTTTCGCATTACCATATCATCCAACACCAACGCAACGGTTGCCAATATGGTTACCGTTAACATACCCGCAAGTGCTGCTGGCAGTTACACTTACACACCAACCAACCCCGCTAATATTGTAGATTATTTAAAAGGCACCGCCATAAACAATACGCTATATGGTACGGTACGAAAAACCACTACTAAAGCGTTGAATGTAAAAGTAGTTATTACGTTGTTTGCCAAATAGCCTAACTTGTTAAAGGTGCCTTTACCCCTGCCGCAAAAAATTCATGGCCACCTGTTTTATTTTTTCAACATCCTGCAGGTCCATGCATTTAAAATGGCCCACAGGGCAACTGGCAGTGCCAAAATTGGAGCATGGCTGGCACAGCAAGCCGGGTACCACCATATTTTCATACATGGGTTTATTATTGGCCGTTTGCAGGTAACTGGTGCCATAAAATGGCTCTACATCCAGTTTGGGCGAGGTGCCGCCCCATATAGCCACCACAGGCTTGTTAAAAGCGCAGGCTATATATTGCAGGCCCGTATCGTGAGAGATAACAACCTTTGCGTTGCGCACAATATCCGCAGACTCATTCAGGTTAAACTTTCCACAGGCATTGTACACTTTAACCCTGTCAACAGAAGCAATAGCCTCTCCTTCACGCACATCTTCCTTGCCACCTACCAGCACAATGGGATGCTCAATTTCCTGGCAAAGCTGCTGTAGTTTATATACCGGTAATTTTTTAGTGTAGAACGATGCGCCTATTACAATGGCCACATAACCCATACTGTGAGATAGTGGCAGGTCTTCGGCCTTAACCCTCTCCTGCGGCGATATAAAATAATCAAGCCCTTTGCCATCGTCTTTTACGCCAAGCGGGGCAACTGCATCAAGGCTTCGCAGGGCTATGTGCCTGCCACTCATAACATTAATATGCAGTTTGGTAAGCAGCAGCTTTTGCAGGCTTTCTTTTTTATAGGTATACGCTTTAACCCCCAGGGCCTGTTTTATACGATAGGTGCGAAAATTTTTGTGCAGGTCAATAATATAATCAAACTTTTCTTCCTTTAGTTGCTTTATTAACGTAGGCAGGTTTTTATCGAAGTAATGAAACTTATCTATGTAAGGATTATGCTCGGTTACTTTTTTAAAATTAAGCTTTGTAAGAAAATGTACCTCGGCACCTGCTACCTGCTGTTTAAGGCAACGGATGGCTGGTGTTGTTAAAACAATATCCCCAATGGACGAAAAGCGTATCACCAAACATTTCATACACAAATAAACACAATAGCGCTTTACAACGCTAATTTTTAAAAATGCCGCAACACGAATTACGCAGAATTAACAGTTGCAATAACACGGATTTTGACGAATTTCACCGATTTTAAAACCAGGATTTTAACACAAGAAAACCCAACACTTCAGCAACGCGCACGCCTCTTTATTTTCCTCTTTACTACCACACATTCCCAACTAACTGACTTTTACTTTCAGTCTTCCCGCCTTTCCGCCTTCCGACTTTCCGACTTCCCGTCTTCCCAACTTTCGGACTTTCGGACTTTCCCGACTTCCGTCTCCCCTCCTATTTCAACGCCTCCTTATAAACCCTCAGTACCCGCTCCCGTGCAAACTCGTGGTTAACAATTGGTGCCGGGTAGCTAAATGATTCCAGTTCCGGCACCCATTTGCGAATATATTTAAGGTCTTTATCAAACTTTTGGGTTTGCAGCGTGGGGTTAAATATGCGGAAATACGGTGCGGCATCGCAGCCGCTGCCACTGGCCCATTGCCAGCCGCCGTTGTTGGCAGCATAATCAAAATCAAGCAATTTTTTTGCAAAATAAGCTTCACCCCAACGCCAGTCAATCAACAGGTGTTTTGTTAAGAATGACGCCACTATCATACGCACGCGGTTGTGCATATAACCGGTGGCATTCAGCTCGCGCATACCCGCATCCACTATCGGGTAACCGGTTGTACCCTGGCACCAACGCTCAAAATCCTGTTCATCGTACCGCCATTTAATAAGGTCGTAGTCTTTTTTAAACGCGCCCCCTTTTCGCACCTGCGGAAAATGCCACAATATCATGTGGTAAAAATCCCGCCAAATAAGCTCATTTAAATACACCTCACCATATTTTGAGGCTTTTGCAGCAAGTTGCCGTAAGCTGATGGTGCCAAACCTTAAATGAATCCCCACATGACTGGTGCCAGGCTCGGCGGGATAATTTCGCTTTTGCTCATACTTTTCCATCAACCCTGCGGGCACTTCCACCGGCGGAAAAGGCAGCCCCGTTTTTTCAAAACCCATCTCTTCAAGGGCAGGTATTTGCCGGGGTTCCTGCTGATAAAAATTGTCAAAATACTTCTCCACCGGGTACGATGAAAGGTAAAAACTGTTCAGCGCCGCTTTCCACTTTCTGCTGTAAGGCGTAAATACGGTATAAGGGGTTTTATCATCTTTAAGCACCTCGTCCTTTTCAAAAATAACATGGTCTTTAAAGGTGTGCAAAGTGGCACCATGCTGCTGTAAAAGGGCTTCCACGCTGGCATCTCGGTCTATAGCGTATTGCTCATAATCGCCATTGGTAAATACTTTATTTATGCTGTACGCTTGTAACAGTTGTGTAAACGCAGCCTGTGGGGTAGTGTAAAACACCTCTAAACTGCTTTGCCTGCTCACCAATGCACGTTGCATTTTTTGCAGGGCGGCATAAATAAACTCCACCCGCCTGTCTTTTTTATCGTCCAGTGCATCCAGTATGTTGCGGTCAAAAATAAAAACTGGTATTACAGGGTGGCCATCTTTTAGGGCGTGGTACAGCGCAGCGTTATCAATCAATCTCAAATCCCGCCGAAACCACATAATGTTTACTTTGCTCATATACTAAAAAACGTTACGGATAAGAATAGATAAAAGTTAACACGCAGTTACAATAAATGTTCATTGTTGGCCGCGCTGTTGTTTTCGCCATTACTTTTTGTACAACGGTGCAATGTAATTTTTATACAAAAGCTGGCTGGTTTTGGCAACGTAACTGGTACTGCCGCAACGCTGTACCCAGCGCATGCCATAGCCCGCGTTGGTTAAAAACATTTCCTGGGCTTCTGTTAAATCCTCCGGTGTTATAGCGGTTTCTTTTACAGGAAATCCATCATTGCGCAGGCATTGCAACAAGTAACGCCGCACGGTACCCGCCACGCAGCCCTCAGTTAAAGCAGGTGTTTGTATAATGCCATCCTTAACAATAAAAACATTGGCTATGGTAGCATCGGCTATTCGGCCATAACTGTTAAGCACCAGCGCATCGTTAAGCTTATTTTGCCTGGCCCATAATGCACCCATTACGTAACACTGGTAATTATTGCTTTTTATATGACTAAAATTATCGCATGCTTTGCGGGCATCAGCGAAAACATCTGTTACAAGGCCGTTTTCGTTAAAATGATTGTTGGCATCATTCATCTCCCAGGTTTGTATCAGGTAGTTTGGGCGATTGTCTGGGGCATCGTACAAACCACCATCGCCTCTAAACACCATCAGCCTTATTCTGCCACTGGCAGTATGTTTGTTTTTTTTGGCCAGGTGCAACACCTGTTCTTCCAGGCTGGCGGCTGTAAACAACTTAGGGGCATCAAACTTCATGGTTTCAAGCGACATAAATAACCTTTCAAAATGCAGGTTGCCCAGTACAATGTTGCCCTTAATCATTTTCATAGTTTCAAAAAAGCCATCCCCATACCTGAAGGAGCGGTTATTGGGCGATATAAGCATCGTGCCTTCAGCATACAGTTTACCATTATAGTTTAAAAAACTTTGCATGCCCCAAAATAACCGCTAAAATATTGATTGTTATTAATCAATTTTGCGCTATGAGAATAATGGATGTTACCCGCCTGCTTGAACAAGCGGCACCACCATCGTACCAGGAGAGTTATGATAATGCCGGATTGTTAACCGGCAACCCTGCCTGGCAATGCACCGGCATACTCTGCACGCTTGATGCAACAGAAGATGTTGTTAACGAAGCCAAACTAAAAGGTTGTAACCTGGTAGTAGCCCACCACCCTATTATTTTTGGCGGGTTAA
This sequence comes from uncultured Parafilimonas sp., assembly GCA_964598675.1. Taxonomy (GTDB): domain Bacteria; phylum Bacteroidota; class Bacteroidia; order Chitinophagales; family Chitinophagaceae; genus JABDFW01. The sequence continues at coordinate 105 of CAZRDD010000086.1, read as the reverse complement.
AAAAAATTACCGGCCGCAACTATGTTGAGTGCACCGTTATAGCAGCCATTAAAAACGATGTTGCTATTTATGCCATACATACCAACCTTGATAATGTTATTAATG
>CAZRDD010000085.1:13813-14383 GCA_964598675.1 uncultured Parafilimonas sp. | reverse complement strand
AAAGCACAATTTCCGCTTCTCCTGGCAAACAGGTTACCGTTTCCCTTCACTATTCGAAGCGTTTTCGTTTGTTAACAACGGCGGTGTGCGCCGTGTTGGTGGTCTTGCCTTTATTGAACAGGGTTTGGGTTACTTTCAAAACTCTTACTTATCCGCCACGGCCGATAAATTCAGCACCGCTGTAACTGTTGATAAAAACGCGGGGCTGTCTCAGTCTGCCGCGGAAGCAAAAAACGCTGGTATTTTAAAGGTTGCCAACTTGGCCCCCATTGTGCCTGAGCAAGTACATGCCTTTGAAGTTGGTTATAAAACAGTTTTAGCCAACAACAAGTTGTTTATTGATGTTGATGGGTACTACAGCACCTACAACAACTTTATAGGCCAGGTAGATGTAACGGTGCCTTTAACCGGCAGCGTTACCGCCAACGACCCCGCCGTTTACCATGAAATGACCAACAAGGCCAATCAAAACCGCTACCGCGTATGGACCAACAGCCGCTCCACCGTTAGCAACTATGGTGCAGCTATTGCCGTAAGCTATAATTTTTACAAGGGTTATACCATTAGCGG
>CAZRDD010000085.1:0-13803 GCA_964598675.1 uncultured Parafilimonas sp. | reverse complement strand
AATTTTAATAAACTGGTGCAGGATAAAACAGCCAGCGATGCCCTTATACCCGGCTTCAATACCCCCGAGTGGTTTACCAACATAACCTTTGGTAACAGGGAGGTGGTAAAAAATGTTGGCTTTAACGTGTTATGGCGCTGGCAGCAAAGCTTTTACTGGCAAAACCTGTTTGGCAACGGCACTGTACCATCGTACGGCACAGTTGATGCACAGGTTACTTACCGCCTGCCCAAGCAACACTCTACCATTAAACTTGGCGCATCAGATATCTTTAATAAATCGTACTACCAGTACGTAGGCGGCCCCAACATAAGGGGTATTTACTACCTGGCCATTACGGTTGATGGGCTTTTAAACAAATAACCATTACTACATGTTAATATGTGCAGGCCCTGCGGAAGCAGGGCCTGTACCTTTTTAAGGCAAAGCAAAATGTAACTAAACCATATAAGGTAAACCTGTAAGCATGTTTAGGTTTTCATAGCTTTGCCTTGCAAGTAAAATTGTTGCTGACTGTAACCACGTTGCTGCATACATAGCAGCTTAACTGGCAAAACCAGTTAAACCTGATTTAAACCACGTGCAGCTAAACCACAAAAAATTATATTATGAAATACAAATTATTAGGAAGAAGCGGGTTAAAGGTTTCAGAACTTTGCCTGGGCACTATGGGCTTTGGTACCGAAGCTGGCTGGGGGGCTGATAAAGAAACAAGCTTTGCCATTATGGATGCATTTGCTAAAGCCGGTGGCAATTTTTTAGATACTGCCAATATTTACAAACTGGGTACCAGCGAGAAAATTATAGGCGAGTTTGTAAGCCAGCGCGACAGGGATTATTTTGTAATTGCCACAAAATATTCGCTTAAGGATAATCAAACCAACCCCAACGCATCGGGCAACAACCGTAAAAACATGATGCGCAGCGTTGAAGAAAGCCTTAAACGGCTGCAAACAGATTTTATTGATGTATTATACCTGCACATTTGGGATGACCTTACCCCCATTGATGAAATATTAAGGGGGCTGGACGACCTTATAAAACAAGGCAAGGTTAACTACGCTGCTATAAGCGATACCCCGGCCTGGATAGTGGCAAAAGGCAATACCCTTGCTGAGTTGATGGGCTGGAGCCAGTTTATTGCCCTGCAGGTTGAGTTCAGCCTGCTGCAACGCACTCCTGAGCGCGACCTGCTGCCGATGGCAAAACATTTTGGTATGACACTGGTACCCTGGGCCCCGATGGCTGGTGGTGCACTCTCCGGCAAATACCTTCGTGGCGAGGCAGGCCGGATAAAACCAGGCAGTAACCGCTTGGATGATAACAGTGTGCGCATTACCAAAGAAGTAATAGCTGTTGCAGAAAAATTAGGGGTATCGCCTGCACAGGTGGCGTTAAAATGGACGATGCAACAGGGCCTTTCCAGCATACCGGTGGTTGGTGCTACAAGGGTTGACCAATTGCTGGAAAATCTAAAAACAGTTAATGTTACAATACCAGATGATGATATGCAGTTGCTTAACAATGCCAGCGAAATAGAACTTGGTTTTCCGGGCAAATTTTTTAAGGAAGACGGCGTAAGGCTAAATAATTTTGGTGGTTTTTACGACAGGATTGAGAAACGTCAATAAAAGCAAAGGGCTGCTAATCTTTAAACGGATTAGCAGCCCTTTATACTAATTTTCAATATTTAATTGTACCTGGCGGCAAATACCAGCCGGGTATATTTTATAAAGCAAAGCCCTTGTTATGACTTATAACGAGTTTTTAAAAATCCTTGAAGGCAACTCCCCCGCCCCTGGCTGGTCCCCTGAACTTACTGCCCTTTGGTACGATGCCAAAGATGACTGGCACACAGCCCACAGCAAGGTTGACAGCCTTGATACCCCTAATGCCTGCTGGGTGCATGCTTACCTGCACAGGAAAGAAGGCGATGCATGGAACGCTGGCTACTGGTACCGCAGGGCAAATAAAAAACATGCTTCCGTTACCCTTGCCGAGGAATGGGAAACCCTGGTGAAGGCCATTTTATAACCTTTACTATATTATTTTTCAGCAGGTGCAGCAGGTGCTTCGGTATTTTGTGTAATTGGCGTAAAAGGGCCATGGCATGTAGACATTAACAACAAAAACGAAAACACTAATGCAAAAGCCAGCACAGCAGTAACGGTAAATTTTTGTGTGCTGCCCGCTTGTTCTATTTGATGTGAAGATGACATAACTTGATTTTTTTAATGTTGATTGCGCGTGCAAAGTAAAAGAAATCCCGCCTAAAATACATTCTGTATCAACCGCAGAACAAAAAAATTATTGATGCTATAAATATATTCTTACATTTACCCTGCGGCCTAATCATCCGCAAAACCAAGCTGTTGTGCTTATTGTGTGGGTTATTTACTCTAAGCCTTCTTTACCTTTCTTTCGCTATAATACCCTTAGTATACAATCAAATTACCAGGATGTAATTGTCATTTATGAAAAAAATGTACTTGTTAGCAGGTATGTGCTGCATAACATTGCTTCCATGCCGTATATATGCCCAGCCTACGGCCGCTTCGGCCAACGATGCTGTTACCGAAAAAAGCATAGCACTGTTCTACAGCGGCATTAACGATAATGCCCGTTTATACAATGGTTTTGAGTACATTATGTACGACCAGCGCATAAAAGGCTACCCTTATTTTTTGGCCCCGGATATGAATAACGGCGATATTTTATACGATGGCATTTTATATAAAAACATCCCCCTGCTGCACGAGCTTACAACCGGCAATGTAGTTGTGCGGGCTTTTAACCATGGGGTGCTGATGAACCTTATTAAGGAGAAGGTTGCCTATTTTACCCTGTTAAACCACTATTTTGTACACCTGGTGCCCGATAGTACCAACAAAGTAATTACCAACGGGTTTTACGACCGTATTTATAACGGAACAACGGTGCTGTATGCATACAGGCAAAAATTGGTTTATGAAGACCCTAATAGTTTTGAAAAAAGCTTTGTGGAAAACAACCACTACTTCATTTACAAAAACAACATTTACTACCCGGTAAGCGACCGCTCATCGGTATTAAACGTTTTTAAAGACAAGAAAAAAGAGCTCACAAAATTCCTGCGCCAAAACAACATCAAGTTCAGAAAAACACAAGAATACGCCATGGCCAAAATGGCCGAATACTACGACACTTTAACGCATTAAACTATGCATTGCATACGCCATTACCTGCTTATTGTTTGTACGGTTGCCGCCTTTGTAAATGTTGCCCGCGGGCAGGATAAAAAAACGGTAACCGGCAACTTCATCAGCATACCATTTAACCAGTTTGTACAGGAGGTTGAAACCCAAACCGGCAGCCATTTTTACTACGATGCTGCACAAACCGACAGTATAAAAATAACCCACCGCGCTGTACAGGAGCCCCTGGCCGACCTGCTGGAAGCTGTGCTCAAAAATACCGGCCTCCGTTACAGTATTGATGATGATGGCCGCGTGTTTATTACACGGCAAACCATCATTTTTACTGGCTTGCCCCCTGGCTTTTTTGGCAGAAAAAAAGGAAGTGATACAGCCGGGTTTGCCATTAACGAACCCCAGGATTTTGAAAAAGAAACGGCGGCCAACAAACTAAAAGCTTCGCTTGAAAACAAGCTTTTTGAAATTGGTATTAAAACAAACAACATTACACAAGGCACAGCAACCATTGCGGGATACGTACGCGAAGCAAAAGGCGGCGAACCAGTTATTGGTGCCAATATTTATACGGAGGATAAAAAAACAGGTACTGTTACTGACCAGTTTGGCTACTTTTCCCTAACCCTGCCCAAAGGCAGGCAGCTTTTGCTGATAAGCAGCATTGGTATGAGTGATACAAAAAGGCAGGTGATGCTGTACAGCAATGGTAAACTTAATATTGAATTGTACGAGTATGTACCATCCCTTAAAAGGGTTATTGTAAGTGCCGATAAAACGGTTAACGTTAAAAGCGTTGGCATGGGGGTACAGAAAATTACCATCAAAAACATAAAACAGGTACCCTCAGCCTTTGGCGAGGCGGATGTTTTGCGCGTAGTGCTAACCATGCCCGGCGTTACTTCTGCCGGAGAAAGCAGCACGGGCTTTAATGTACGTGGCGGTGCCGCTGATGAAAACCTTATTCTTTTTAACAATGCCACCATTTATAACCCCTCGCACTTTTTTGGCTTTTTCTCAGCTTTTAACCCCGATGTGGTTAAAGATGTTGAACTGTATAAAAGCAGCATACCAGAGAAATACGGTGGCCGCCTGGCCTCGGTGCTGGATGTATCGGGCAGGGAGGGCAACAAGAAAAAATTTGCCGGTTCGGGCGGTGTTGGCCCCCTTACCAGCCGCCTTACACTGGAAGGGCCGATTGACAGTGGCAAAACATCCATTATACTTGGTGGCCGCACCACTTACTCCGACTGGTTGTTGAAACAACTGCCAAACGATGAGTATAAAAACAGCAGCGCCTCTTTTTACGATGCCAACCTAATAATAAGCCACGAGTTTAATGCAAAAAACAACCTTTATGTATCAGGTTATTTAAGCCAGGATAAATTCAGGCTTAACAGCGATACGCAGTACCAGTACAATAACCGTAATGCTAATATTAAATACAAGCACATTTTTAACAACAAGCTGTACGGCCTGGTTACCGCAGGTATTGATAACTACCAGTTTTCCATCTCAAGCCAGCAAAACCCTGTTAATGCTTACAAGTTTTCGTTTAATGTAAACCAGTCAACCTTTAGAACGGATTTTAACTATGCCGTAAACAACAAGCATACGGTTGATTTTGGGTTAACATCCATTTTGTACAAGCTAAACCCCGGCATGTATGGCCCCAACGGCAAACAGTCGCTGGTGGCTACCAATAACATACCTGCCGAAAAAGCCCTTGAATCGGCCTTATACATAGGCGATAAATACGAGGTTAATTCAAATTTTTCGGTGAGCGCCGGGCTGCGTTATTCCATGTTTAACTATTTGGGGGCACAGCAGGTGTATACCTACGCACCGGGTTTGCCCAGGGAGGTTGCTAATATTACCGATACGGTTTCCTATCCGTCCGGCAAGGTTATTAAAACATACCACGGGCCAGAAATAAGGCTTTCGGCCAGGTACTCCCTCACCAGCAACAGTTCGCTAAAATTCAGCTACAATACATTAAGGCAGTACATTCACATGCTGTCTAACACCACCGCTATTTCGCCAACAGACATCTGGAAGCTGAGCGACCCCTATATTAAACCACAATCCGGCGACCAGCTTTCCTTAGGTTTTTACCGAAACCTAAAGTCTAACACCATTGAAACATCGGTAGAGGTATATTATAAAAGGCTTAATAACTACCTTGACTACAAAAGCGGTGCGCAACTGGTGCTAAACCACCACATTGAAACGGATATAGTTAATACCAAAGGATATGCGTACGGGGCCGAATTTTTAATTAAGAAAACGGCAGGCAAGTTAAACGGCTGGGTAAGCTACACTTACAGCCGCACCATGCTTAAAACAGACGACCCACTTGTTACCGAGCCTGTAAACAAGGGCAAATATTACCCCAGCGATTTTGATAAACCGCATGTGTTCAACTTTATAGGCAATTACCGTTTTTCGCACCGCTTCAGCGTTTCATTAAATGTTGTGTACAGTACGGGCAGGCCCATTACATTACCGGTAGCAGAGTATTACTACGCAGGCTCTTACAGGGTGCTGTACTCCGACAGGAACCAATACCGCATACCGGATTATTTCAGGAGCGATTTCTCCATTAATATTGAGGGCAACCATAAAGTAAAACAGTTTGCACACAACTCGTGGACACTGGGCGTTTACAATTTAACCGCTATGAAGAACCCTTATTCGGTCTATTTCACCTCCGAAAACGGCGTGGTAAACGGTTATAAACTGTCAATTTTTGGTACTGCCATTCCCTTTATCACCTACAATTTTAAATTTTAATATGGCTTGTTTACGCAAATATGTTTTGGTGCTTAGCCTTATATTAACTGCAGGCTGTAAGGAGAAGTATACACCGCCATTAACAGCTACAAACACCAATTTTTTGGTGGTGGAAGGCAATATAAACATTGCACAGGATACCACCTTTGTTACCCTTAGCCGCACCAAAAACCTGAATGATACAGGTGTAATTATTGCAGAAACAGGGGCGCAGGTGGCCGTTGAAAGTGAGGATGGAACAAGCTTTCCGCTGTACGAAAAAGGAAATGGCGAATACTATATACCATACATAGCCAGCAGCAGCACCGGCAAATACAGGCTTACCATTAAAACCTCGTCCGGCAGCCAGTATGCATCGGACTTTGTACAGTCTAAAATAACGCCTGCCATTGACAGTATTAACTGGAAAGAGCAGAACGACGGGGTACATATTTACGCCAATGCACACGACGACCAGGCTAAAACACAATACTACCGGTGGGATTATGTTGAAACCTGGGAATACCATGCCCCTTTCGATTCGTATTATAAATTACTGCCTGGCACTTTAACCCCTGTTGGGCGTACCCAGGATGAACACCTTTTCAAATGCTGGCACGCGGCCAATTCATCCAGTATTGTTATTGCTTCAACAACCAACCTCTCAAAAGACAATGTGTATGAAAAGCAGGTAAACTTTATACCGGTTTCTACCGAAAGGCTTGGCGTTACCTACAGCATATTGGTAAAACAATATGCCCTTACCGCCGAAGCATATAATTACTGGCAAAACCTAAGTAAAAATACGGAGCAGTTAGGCTCGCTGTTTGATGCGCAGCCATCGCTGCTAACCGGCAATATGCACTGCATAACCAACACCGCCGAAACGGTGCTTGGCTTTATATCAGCCAGCACTGTTGAACAAAAACGCATATTTATACACAAAACAGATTTGCAACTGTGGCAATACCCGCACAGCCCTTATGCCATTTGCGATACAGTGCATATTGCCACGTCGGATGATGCTGCAAGGTATTATGGCACCCTGGGTTATATACCAGTGGGCAACTACTCCACTTTTAACTATTACGCAGCACCGCTGGAATGTGTTGATTGCAGGGAGCAAGGCGGCACATTAACAAAACCCCCTTTCTGGCCCTAATATTTAAAACCTTTAGCCAAATGAACATTTTAAAGCATATAAAAAAAGGGTACCTGTTTATGGCCTTGCTTTTTGTGTTTGGTTGTAAGGAGGCCTATGTGCCTTCGGTGTTTAAAAGCAATAAAAATTACCTGGTGGTGGAAGGCACCATTGTAAGCGGGGCAGACTCAACAGTAATACATTTAAGCAAAACAGCAAATATTGCAGATACATTATTGCCCCAGCCGGTGAGTGGTGCCACAGTTGCCGTACAGGGGGAAGACAACACCTTATTTCCGTTGGCAGACAGGGGTGATGGAAGTTATTTTACAGATGGGCTTAACCTTGATGTAAATAAAAAATACAAACTGGTAATACATGCAGGCAGCAATTACGAATCTGACTTTGTACCAGTAAAACAAACACCCCCCATTGACAGTATTGGCTGGAACCAGGACGATGAAAATAATGTAAGGATAAACGTTAGCACGCACGCCCCCAGTAATAACTCCCGCTATTACCGCTGGGATTATATTGAAACATGGCAATATTCAGCATCGTATGCCACGTATGCAGATTGGGTGAACAGGCAGCTTGTACAGCGGCCATTTGATCAGCTTATTTATTATTGCTGGTCATCCAAGGCATCCTCCACCATACAAACAGCTACTTCGGCAAAGCTTGCCCAGGATGTTATTTTAAAGGCACCGGTTGCAATAGTTAATTACGGCTCCGAAAAAATATCTAAAAAATACAGCATCCTGTTAAAACAGTACTCGCTTACCAAAGATGCTTACGATTTTTGGGAGCTCGTAAAAAGTTCAACACAACAATTGGGCAGTCTTTTTGATGCGCAGCCCGCCCAGCTAAAAAGCAATATCCATAATATTTCAGATACGTCTGAAAAGGTAATTGGTTACGTTAGCGCTTCTTCGGTACAAACAAAAAGGATATTTATAGACAAGCAGGATATTATATGGGTTTACATGCCATATTACCTTGACTTTGACTGCAAACTAAAAGTGGTTGCCCCGCAGGATATGGATACTTATATACCACCATCCGGCCCCGCCTATTGGGTGGCAGTTGGGCAACAGCCTTTTAGCCCAAACATTGTTATTATACCCGCCGAGTGCGCCGACTGCAGGTTGCATGGAGGTACTAATATTAAACCCGCCTTCTGGCAATAAAATTATTTTACAAAAAAGCTTTGCAAAAAATGACAAAACAATACAGGCATACAAGCTACACGGTGCAAAAAATATTGCTTTGGGGCTGCTTTGCTTTGTTTTCGGCGTTACCTGTTTGTGCGCAGGATGACAATACACTAAAAAGCCTGCAACAGCAGTTTAACAATTACCAGCAGGCGGCTGCACAGGAGAAAATTTATATACACATTGATAAAGATTTTTTTACTGCGGGCGAAATACTTTGGTTTAAAGCGTATGCCGTTAATGCAACAACCCTAACGCCAACCACCCTTAGCAAAGTAGCCTATATTGAAGTGCTGGATGCTGCTAAAAAGCCTGTGCTGCAGGCCAAAATAAAGCTTACTGCTGGCAGTGGCAACGGGTCGTTCCAGTTGCCTGTATCCATCAGGTCTGGTAATTACCAGGTAAGGGCGTATACCAACTGGATGAAAAACTTTAGTGCCGACCTGTACTTTACCCAGGGCATCACCATTATAAACACCCTTAAAAACCTTGACAGGCAGCCAAATGTGGATTCAGCCCGGTACGACCTGCAGTTTTTTCCCGAAGGAGGCAACCTGGTAGCGGGTATTAAAAGCAAAGTGGCGTTAAGAATAACCAACCAGTTAGGCAAGGGCATTGATTGCAGCGGCAGCATTTTAGATGCCGCCGGAAACGCCATTACAAATTTTAAAACACTCAGGTTTGGCATTGGCAGTTTTAGCTTTACACCGTTAACAGGGGCATATACAGCCGTTGTTACTGTTGGGGGCAAAACCATAAGGCAAGCATTGCCCGCTGCTGCCAGCCAGGGCTACGTAATACAGGTGGAAGAAGCTGGTAATAATACCGTTAACGCTACTGTTTTTTCAGCAAACCAAACCGGGGCTGTGTACTTACTGGTAACCAGCGGCAGCGGTATTAAAACAGCCACAGGGCGGCAACTACAGGATGGAAAAGCGGTTTTTAGCATTAACAAAGCAACCCTTGGGGATGGCATAACGCATTTTACTGTTTTTAATGGCCAGGCCCACCCCGTTTGCGAGCGCCTGTATTTTAAAAAACCAGCCGGTTACCTGCGCATTAATGCAAAAGCAGCAAATGATGAATATGCAGAGAGAACAAAAACAACCATTGAAATAGAAACAGCCAGCGAAACGGGCGCACCACAAACGGCCGATATGTCAATGAGTGTGTACCGCATTGATTCTCTTCAACCGTTGCATAATCAGGATATTACGGGCAGCCTTTTACTGAGTACGGATTTAAGGGGTACTATTGAAGAACCAGGCTATTACTTTACTGCTGACGATGCGGAAACCAATGAAGCGCTTGATAACCTGATGCTAACCCACGGCTGGAGCCGTTATAACTGGCAAGAAATTGAGCAAAACGCCAAACCAACCTTTGAGTACCTGCCGGAATATGAAGGCCACATTGTAACAGCCCGCATAACAGATAAAAAAACAAACCAGCCCGCACCCAACATACTGGCTTACATTTCATCGCCGGGCAAAAACTTTAAGTTTGCCATTGCCCGCAGCAACGATGCGGGTATTGCGCGTTTTAATGTGCCCGATTTTATAGGTGGCGATGCGGTTATATTACAAACCAATCAAACGGAAGACAGCAATTACCGCATAGATATTATTAACCCTTTTTCTGAAAAATATACAGCAGCAACCCCGGCACCATTAAGTGTTTCGGAAAACCTGCAGGGCCTGCTGGTGCAGCACAGCATAAATACACAGGTGCAAAACGCATATTACAGCGAAAAAAACAAGCAGTTTTTTGCGGCTGTAGCAGATACGATGCCCTTTTTTGGGCGACCATCTAACAGCTACCTGCTGGATGATTATACAAGGTTTACTACTATGGAGGAGGTGTTGCGCGAGTATATACCAGAAATTGCGGTAAGAAAACACCGGGATAATTTTGTACTAAAGATACTGGACGATGGCCACAGCCTGTATTTTGACGAGAACCCTTTGGTGCTTGTTGATGGGGTGCCGTTTTTTAATATGGATACGGTGTTAAGTTTTAACCCGCTTAAAATAAAAAGGTTGGATGTAGTTACACGAAAATACTATTTAGGCTCCAACGCCTATAATGGCATTATTAGCTACAGCACCTACAAAAATGATTTGGAAGGCGTACAGTTAGACCCCGCCAGCCTGGTGCTTGAATACGAGGGCATGCAGCTTCAACGGGAATTTTACGCCCCTGTATACGATACCCCCAATGACGTTAATACCAGGCTTCCCGATTTTAGGGAACTGCTTGCCTGGAAGCCCGATTTAAAAACCGATGCAGTTACCGGCAAAACACAAACCTCCTTTTATACCTCTGATTTGCCGGGCAAATACGCCGTTGTTATACAGGGCCTTACCCCAGATGGTAAGCCTGGCTGTAAAACATTTTTTATACAGGTAAAATAACCAGCGCCTTACAAGGTGGGGCCAAAAGCAGCAAGCATCAAAACAAGTTAACGGGATATCACAAACTTGTTTTGATGCTTGCTTTATAGTTTATGGGACTGCTTAAAAACAGTACCTGTTTTCTGCCACCAGCTTATCGGCAATCCTGCGGCGGGCGGCCTTGGTGTTAAAAGGCTCCACTTTTGTAAAGCGCTTAATACCAATATGCATCATACGCAGTTCATCGCCTTCAGCAAAGCTGTTGAGGGCATCTTTGGCTGATTTATTAATTCTGTCAGCCGCATCGTACAAATACGTTTGTACCATATCAATATAAATAGCACAAGCCTGTTCGCCATTTCTTTCCACCAGTTTCATCAACCTAAGCAATGCACTTTCAGCATGGTACGCCTCAATGGCCATATCGGCAATATTCATCAACACCTCCTGCTCTTTATCCAGGCTCATCATAAGTTTTTGCACGGCAGCACCAGCAACCAGCAATATGGCCTTTTTAAAGTTTACAATGTATTTTTTCTCTTTTACAAAGGCTCCTTCATCATCGCTGCCAAAATCGGGTATGCTCATCAGTTCTTTGCTAACCGCCATTGCCGGGCCCATCAGGTCAAGCTTTCCTTTAAGGGCGCGTTTAAGCGTCATATCAAGCGTAAGCAGCCTGTTTATTTCGTTGGTGCCTTCAAAAATGCGGTTTATGCGTGCATCCCTGTAAGCCTTGCTTATTAAATATTCATCGCTAAAGCCATTGCCGCCATGCACTTGTACACCTTCATCAACCACAAAATCAAGCACTTCGCTGCCAAAAACTTTTAGTATGGCACATTCAATAGCATATTCCTCGGCGGCACCAAGCAATGCTTTACCAGCGCTGGCACCGGCAGCCTGTAGCTCAGTTTCTTTATCGTTTATCCATTTTGCGGTACGGTAAGCGCCACTTTCGGCCACCCATATCCGTACAGCCATTTCGGCCAGTTTATGTTTTATAGCACCAAAGTTGGCAATAGATGTTTTAAACTGCTCGCGCGTAATAGCATATTGTATAGTGGCGGTAGTAGCGCGTTTGCTGGCCCCAATGGTAGCAGCACATAGTTTAAGGCGGCCAATGTTTAGGATGTTAAACGCTATAATATGCCCCCTGCCAATTTCGCCAAGTACATTCTCCACGGGTACCTTACAATCCTGAAAATATAACTGCACGGTGGAGGAGCCCTTAATACCCATTTTATGTTCCTCCGGCCCTTGCGTAAAGCCCTCAAAACCACGCTCCACAATAAACCCGGTAAATTTATCGCCATCTATTTTGGCAAATACAGTGTATACATCAGCAAAGCCGCCGTTGGTTATCCAGCATTTTTGGCCATTAAGCAGGTAGTATTTACCATCATCACTAAGTTTGGCGGTGGTTTTTGCCCCCAGCGCATCGCTGCCGCTGTTGGGTTCGGTAAGGCCGTAGCTGCCTTTCCATTCGCCGCTGGCCAGTTTGGGTATATATTTTTGCTTTTGCTCTTCCGTACCAAAATACAAAATAGGCAGTGTGCCAATGCCGGTGTGCGCCGCCACTGCCACTGAGAAGGAATAACCGCCACCCAGCCCCTCGTTTACAATAGTAGAGGTGATAAAATCTTTGCCCAGGCCGCCAAACTCCTCTGGCAAAGCCGCACCAAGCAGCCCCTGCTCACCCGCTTTTACCAGCAGCGAGGGCATTAAACCTGGCTCCAGCTTGTCTATCCTGTCAATCAACGGCAATACTTCTGCATCCAGAAACTGGGCGCACATGTCCATCACCATTTTCTGTTCTTCATCAAAGTCTTCTGGAATAAACGTGTCGAAAGGATTACTTTCTTTAATAAGCCATTCACCGCCCTGCAGTGCTTTGGCATTTTGTGTAGTGGCAGCACTCATAACAACCTCCTTCACCCCATCCCCAACGGGGGCTATTTTTTACGGTTAATGATTATAAAATGTTTATTCCCCTTTTGGGGCAGGGGTTAAATTATCGTACACCTGCTGTAAAACCTTTTTAACGGTTTCTATTTCAGCTTTTGATATGTTTACTAATGCTTCGTCCATGGTTTGGTTGGCAAGGTCTACGGTTAGCTGCTGTATTTCACGCGCAGTGTCGGTAAGGCAAACAAGGTTTATTCTGCGGTCGTTTTTATCAGCCACCCGTTTTACAAGCTGTTGTTTTTCCAGATTGTCCACCAACCTTGTTACACTGGGCTTATCCCTAAAGGTGCGGTTACACAGTTCCTGCTGGCTAAGGCCGTCTTCCTTCCATAAATGGTACAAAAGGCTCCATTGTTCAATGGTTATTTCCAGCCCTGCCTGCCTGAAGTTTTTTTGCAAACGCCTGGCTACCGCAATACTGGCCATACCGGTTATAACACTGTATAATTCACCTCGTTTAAAATGGTTGTTGGGCATATAGTTAGTTATGCAACTAATTTCAAAATTGGTGTATCTTTAGCATATTTCCAATTTTAAAATGGCATGTTTGCATAACATTTTGTAAATATTATATTAGTTGAGCCACCAGTTTATTGCATATAAAAATTCAACCATACATTACGCAGTATGGGGAAGCGGCTTAAAGTTGCTTTTTTGCCTGCATGGCTATGGCGAACAAGCCGAAAGCTTTGCTGCTTTAGCAGGTTATTTGGGCGAAGATTACACTATAATAGCCATTGATATGCCCTTTCATGGCAAAACACAATGGGAAGAAGGCCTGCTTTTTACACCCGCAGACCTGTACAACATTATGCAAACCATTATTGCAAAAACCACTGGCCCGGTGCAAAGCAACCCCAGGTTTAACCTGCTTGGGTACAGTATGGGTGGACGCGTGGCGCTGCACCTGCTGCAAAACTACCCGTCCCAAATTGAACGCTTGGTGCTTGTTGCGCCAGATGGCCTGCATAAAAATATTTGGTACAGGCTTGCCACACGCACCCTTATAGGTAACTGGCTGTTTAAATATGTAATGTATATGCCCGGCAATACATCAAAATTTTTAAAGCCATTTGAAAAGTATAAGCTGGTAGGCGCCGGCCTGTTGAGGGTGGCGCATTATTACACCG
>CAZRDD010000084.1:0-14450 GCA_964598675.1 uncultured Parafilimonas sp. | reverse complement strand
TTACTTATCTATTTTCATGATTCATCCTCATACTTACATACATCCAAATGCCAAACTTGCGCAGAATGTGAAAGTTGACCCTTTTACGGTTATTCACGAGGATGTTGAAATTGGAGAAGGCACCTGGATAGGCAGCAACGTAACCATAATGGAAGGTGCGCGCATAGGCAAAAATTGCCGCATTTTTCCGGGGGCAGTATTGTCGGCCATACCGCAGGACCTTAAATTTAATGGTGAAAGAACCTATATTGAAATTGGTGATAACACCACCATACGCGAGTTTGTAACCATAAACAGGGGTACCACCGACCGCTGGAAAACAAAAGTGGGCAACAATTGCCTTATTATGGCTTATTGCCATATAGCCCACGATTGTATTATTGGCGATAACTGCGTTATGAGCAACAACTCGCAACTTGCTGGCCACGTGGTTATGGGCGATTGGGCCTGGGTGGCAGGTGTATGCGCTGTTCACCAGTTTGTACACATTGGGCAGCACTCCTACATAGGCGGCGGCAGCCTGGTTAGCAAGGATGTTCCACCTTTTATTAAAGCGGTACGCTCACCGTTAAGTTATGGCGGCGTAAACAGTGTAGGGCTTAAAAGGCGTGGTTTCTCACTTGAGCAAATCAATCACATCTTAGATATATACAGGGTTATATATAACAAGGGCATGAATATATCCCAGGCGTTGGAATATATTGAAGAAGAAGCGCCTGCAACCGACGAAAGGGATGAAATTGTTTCTTTTATCCGCGAAAGTGGCAGGGGCATCATAAAACGCTACAGCAAAGGTGCTGGCGAAGAGGATGATTAATACCTTTTAAAATATTGCATTACAGCAGTGAGCAGGTGAATTAAACTAACCTGCTCACTTTTTATTTTTAGCCTGTACATTCGCCTGTACATTTCACCAACTTTACTTTGTTGCCCATGCAGATAGTTTTACAAAATGCCGGTAAAAGGTTTAACAGAGACTGGATTTTCCGTAAGCTCAGTTTTACGTTTAATGGTGGTATGGCTTATGCAGTTACCGGTCCCAATGGCAGTGGTAAAAGTACCCTGCTGCAGGTAATTGCCGGGGCCGTTAACCCAACGGAAGGTACAGTTGCTTATTCCGTTAATGGCTCTGCAATAAAAGCTGAAAATGTATACAGGCATCTTGCTGTTGCGGCACCTTATCTTGAACTGATTGAGGAAATGACGGCTGAAGAATTTCTTTCTTTTCATCAAACCTTTAAGCCTTTTATACAGCAATACAGTATAAACGATATTATTAGCAAGGTAGGCCTGCAGCACGCCGCAGGCAGGCAAATACGTTATTACAGCAGCGGCATGAAGCAGCGTATAAAGCTGGCCCAGGCCATTTTTAGCAATGTGCCGGTGGTATTGCTTGATGAACCCTGCACCAACCTTGATGCTGCGGGTTACGAGCTGTACCGCCACCTGGTAAGCCAATATTGCAATGGCAGGCTGGTAATAGTAAGCAGTAACGATGTTAATGAATACAGCTTTTGTACCGAAAAGCTTAGTATACTTGATTATAAAAAATAACCAGCGGTTTTGTAATAACCTTTGGCTTGCTGGCAGTATACAAAAACAAAATAGGCCTTACCGTAAAGCAAGGCCTATTTTGTTTTGTAAAACTTTAGGGTTGCCTATTGCAGCGAAAGTTTGCCCTGGTAATAATCAAGAATTTTTGTTCTTACAAGGTAGTCGTATTTAACAGCAATAAGGTTAATATTAGCCTGGTCTGCATTGTTCTTTGCGGTGATATATTCCAGCGATGTATCCAAGCCCGAACTAAACCTCACTTCTGCTATGCGGAAAGATTCCTGGTAGGCTTTTACAGCTTCCATTGTTTTTTGATACCTGTCAAAAGAGCTTTGCATATTGATATATGCCTGTTTTACATTTTGCTGTAAAGCTGTTTTAGCACTTTTTTCTTCAAAGGTTGCTTTCTTTTCAGCAATGCGGGCGAGGTCTACCCTGCTTTTTGCCTGTAGCCCTTGCAATATAGGTATGGATAAACCCAACCCAAAATAGGTATTAAAGTTATTGCTTAGCTGCTGGCCATAAGGCACTTTGCCACCGCTTGACGTAGTTGCCGCACTTGAATAGTTGGATGCAGCCCCGCCATTAAACGTTAGGGTTGGCCACAATTGCCCTTTGGCTGCCCTGAATGATTTTGATGCACTAAGGGTTTTAAAGTGAGCCGATTTTATAATGGCAAGGTTTTCCATTGCCTGCTGGTAAATAATATCGGAGGATGCATCGTAAATAAACGGGGCAGGTGTTTCTTCTGGTGCCTGCACGTCAAACGAAGTGTAAGGGAGGTTAAGATATTGCACTAAAGCAATTTTTGATGACTCCAGGGTATTTAGCAGGCTAACAATATTAAGCTCGCTGTTAGCGCGTGAACCACGAAGGTCAGTAAGTAAGGCCGGGTTTGAAAGCGAGCCAGTACTGTCCTGTATCTGGTATCTTTCTTCCTGGCTGCGTATGCTTGCCAGTTGCTGGCGTGCAGCATTCAATTGCTCTTTGGTGCTTAGTATTTGCAGGTAAGCCAGTATGGTGTTTATGGTAATAACATCCTTCTGCTGCTGCAGGTCCATTTTAGCTGCCTCGCTTGTTAACCTGCTGGCAGCTATATTATTGTGTATGCTGCCACCGTTCCATAAATACTCTGTTCCGTTAATGCCGTAATTGCCGTAATTAAGGCTTTGGTTAATGTAGCCATTGTTGGCTGAGTTAATAACCCTGCCCTGGCTAAAATTATGGCTTACATTGGCCGATAAAAAAGGCAGCATATTGCCGGTTGCCTGCTGTACATATACCCGGTTGTTTTGCGCTGCAAAATCACTTTGGTTTACCGCCAGGTTATTTTTAAGGGCAATTTCTATACATTGTTTTAAAGTAACCGTGCCTGTAAGGGCAGCGGTATCTTGCGCAAATCCTCTGTACATAAGTAAAGCAAAAATCAGCAGCAAGGCCCCTTTCTTTTTAATAGCTATTTTCATTCTTCTTTTCTTTTATAATGATGTTGTATCTGTTCTTTGTTTTATATATGCTTTAACGGGTATCCATTATTCGCTTCTTAATGCCAGCACCGGGTTGCTTAATGCTGCCTTTAAGGCATGGTAGCCTGCGGTTAACAGTGTAATTAGCATTACGGCTGCACCAGCCACTAAAAACACAATAAAGTTTACCTGTATACGGTAGGCAAAGTGCTGCAGCCATTTTTCGGCGCTAAGCCAACCCAATGGCACTGCAATAACAAATGCAATGCAAACCATTTGCACAAACTCCTTGCACAGCAAGGCGGTAATGCCAGCAGTGCCAGCACCCAATACTTTTCTTACGCCTATTTCTTTGGTCCTCTGTACAGTGGTGAATGCTGCCAGCCCAAAAAGGCCGAGGCAGGCAAGTGTAACAGCCAGCCCTGCAAACAGGCTGAATATGGTAGCCGTTCTTTGCTCATTTACATAAAGGCTGTTATAGTCATCATTCAAAAAACGGTATTCAAAAGGGTGCCACGGTATCCTTGTTTTCCATATTGCGCTAACGCGGCTTAGTGTTTGGGGTACATCGGTGCTGTTAACCCGCACAAAAAGTTCGTGCGTAAAATCGGGGTTTAAAAAAATAACCAGTGGCTTAATGGTTTCGTGCAGGGAGGTGAAATGAAAATCCTGCACCACGGCCTTCACTATGCCACGGCTGCCTTTGTAAAGGGTTTTGCCAATGGCTTCGTTTGGCTTCCAGCCAAGTTGTTTTGCTGCACTCTCGTTTATAACAAATGAATAGGTATAGTTTTTATAATTATTGCTTGTATCCATCAGTGCCAGGTCCGACCGCTGAAAGTCGTTCCCCGCAAGCAGGTGCATTTTCATGGTTTTAATAAAATCAAGGTCAACAGGTATGGCGTTAACTGATATGCCCCTGTCGTTTTCATCCTGTGTTTTGCTAACACCATCGCCCCATTGCACATTGGTAGGCGTTTCATAAGCACCAGCCGCATCGCTAACACCGGGTATTTGTTTAAGGGCTGTTTTTAATGCCTCGTAAGTAGGCAGCGTTTTATTGTCAACGGGTAAAACAACCACATGGTCCTTATCGTACCCAAGGTTTTTGTTTTGCATATAATGCAACTGCTGCTGTACAATAATGGTGGCGATGATAAGGAACAGCGAAATAACAAATTGCACTACAATAAGTGATTTGCGTATACGGTTACCGGCATTTGAAAAACTAAAGCCAGTACGCAATATTTTTGACAGGCCGCTGTTAGATAAAATAAAGGCAGGGTAGGCACATGCGGTAATGCTTATAACCATTGCAAGTAATACCAGCAAGGCGAGGCTAAGTGGATTTAATACCGCGCCGGAGGTTATATGTTTGCCGGTAATGCTGTTTAATGCAGGCAGTGCTTCTATGCTTATAAATACAGCCAGCAGCAGGGCAATAAAAGTTATAATGGCACTCTCGCCTATAAACTGTAAAAAAAGCTGCCAACGGTGTGCGCCCATTACTTTGCGCATGCCTATTTCGCCCAGCCGTGTTGCCGACTGCGCTGTTGCAAGATTGGTGTAGTTAATGCAGGCAATAACTACGATAAGCACCCCTATAATAAACATAATGTACACGTAGTTAATATTGCCGTTTGGCTCAAGGCCGCCTATGGTGGAGTGCAGGTGTATGTTTAGCAAAGGCTCAAAATGGTAAGTAAGGTAGTCGCTGCCCTTTAGCGAAAGCTCTTTTCTAACAGTAGCTTGCATATAGGCCTGCACCTGTTTTTCGGCAGTTGTTATGCCGGTGTTTTTTTGCAGCAGCAGGTACGTTGTGTAATTGGCTGTGTACCATTCCTCCGTTTTTGACACTGCAAGGCTGGTAAACGAGCCAACAAAATCAAATTTTATCTGCGAGTTGCCAGGGGCATCTTCGCAAATGCCTGTTACCTGGTAATCGCCCCTTCCTTCAAGGGTTAAAACTTTACCCACGACATCTTCATCGCCAAAGTATTTTTTAGCGGTAGACTGTGTAAGCACTACTTTATTGGGCTCATTTAAAGCCGTGGCAGCATCTCCTTTAAGCAGGTTAAAGGAGAATATATTAAAAAAGGGCGCATCTGCATATAAAAAACGGCTTTCAGTAAACAGCTTATCACTGTACTTTACCACCCGCTGGGTGTTGTAAAGCCTTGCATACTCTTGCACAAACGAGAAGCTGCGTTTTAGCTGTGGCCCAACTTTGGTGCCGGTTACCGGTACGCGGTTTTGGGTAGCACCATCACCATAATCCATATTAACACGTACAATGCGGCTGGCATTGGTATTAAATTTATCAAAGCTTAATTCATCAGTAATATAAAGGCCAATAAGTATGCTGCCGGTTATGCCAATGGTTAACCCAAAAAGGTTAATAAATGTGTACAGCCTGTTTTTTTGCAGGCTGCGCCAACCGGTTTTAAAAAGACTTTTAAGCATTGAAAATAATTTTATGGTTTCTGTTTATCGTAAGGCCGTACTGTACATGGTAACGCCCAATTAAACTGGGTTTTATAAAGTAACTGTGCAGCATTCATCCCTGCGTATTTGGTAAACCGTGCAGGTATTTTGCCTCAATTTCTTAAACCGAAAACTGTTTTACCCGATTTTTTTTAGAGCGTAATAGCTACTTCTGTTCTATTTTTTCAATCCTTCCATCCAGCAGGTGTATAATGCGCGAGCCATATTCTGCATTTCTTTCGGAGTGTGTTACCTGTATAATGGTAACACCATCTTCTTCATTCAACTTCTTAAACAACTGCATTATTTCTTCGCCCTGCTTGGAGTTGAGGTTACCCGTTGGCTCATCGGCCAGTATTAGTTTTGGCTTGCCAACCAAAGCCCTTGCAATGCCCACCAGTTGCTGCTGGCCGCCGGAAAGCTGTGTAGGAAAAAGGTCTTTTTTGCCCACAATCTGAAAGCGGTCTAATATATCAGCAACAATGGCTTTACGCTCCGATGATTTACTGTCGCTGTATATTAACGGTGTTTCAATGTTCTCGTAAACAGTAAGCTCATCAATTAAATGATATGCCTGAAACACAAACCCTATGTATTTTTTGTACAAGGCCGACCTGGTTTTTTCCTTAAGTTTATGCACGGCTTCATGTAAAAAGTTGTATTCGCCTTCGTCGAAGTCATCAAGCATGCCCATTACATTTAGTAATGTTGATTTACCTGAACCCGAAGGCCCCATTATTGATACAAATTCGCCCTCTTTAATGCTAAGGTTAACGTCTTTTAATAAAAAGGTTCTTACCCCGCCTATGTTTATCCACTTCGAAATGTGCTTTAGTTCTATCATAATATTGTGGTATTTATACCAATTATACATAATAAAGGTTTACAAATACATGCCAATACTGTTTGGTATTGATTAACAGCTTGTTACGCTTTTGGGCCAAAAAAAAGTGTACGGTTTCGATACAGTTGTTGTGTCATTTTGTTACAGTATGTATCGTCCTAAAATCAATAAAGCAGCAGGTGCATGTTAATGTTAACAGCTTTTTGTTTTTCGTTCATCAATCTTAATTTTAGCGAACGCCCAATTTTAATATATTCACCTAAAACATATATACATGAGAAAATTGAGTGTAATTGTATTGTTATGCGTACAAGCTGTTGCTTTTGGGCAAACAGCAAAAAAATCGTGGGTTATTTCAGGCTCAGTAAAAGCTGGGAAGGATGTTGTTAGTAAGGCTTTCGTGTCCTACAGAACAAGCGATGCACGCATAACAGACAGCGCAGTGATAACCAATGGTGCGTTTTTGTTAAAGGGCAATGCAACAGAGCCTGTTAAGGCTTTGGTGTATGTTAAATATTATGCGGCAAACGGCGAAGGCAAACTGGATTATGGCAAGGATGCGTTGTCTGTTTTTATAGAGCCTGGCAATACAGTAACGCTTAAGGCTGCAACAGACAGCTTTGCCAATGCACAAGTTAAGGGTGGTGTGTTAAATGCAGAGTTGCTTAAAATTAAAGCCGGTGAAAAAAAGTACGATGATAAAATGTCGCCTTTATATGATCTGTATTCGGCAGCAGCAAAAGATAAAAATAAGCCAGTAACTGACAGCCTGGAAAAAGTGATTGAGGCTATTGACAGCACCAAAACAGCTGATGTTTACGGTAAGTATCTTAAAGCCAATATTGCAACATCGCCAATTGCCGTATTTGTATTGCAGGATTATGCTGGCTACCAGATAGATGCCGATAAAATTGAACCGTTGTTTAATAAACTTCCCGCTGTACAAAAAAATTACAGTACAGGTGTTGCCCTTAAAAGCCGGGTTGACATAGCCAAAATAACAGGCATAGGTAAAACTGCCCCCGAATTTTCGCAGGCAGATACACTGGGCAACCAGGTTAGCCTAACTAGCCTGAGGGGTAAATATGTATTGCTCGATTTTTGGGCAAGCTGGTGTGGCCCCTGCCGCAGGGAGAACCCCAATGTTGTAGCCGCTTTTAACAAGTTTAATCCTAAAGGGTTTACGGTGTTGAGTGTATCGCTTGACCAGCCTGGTGCAAAGGATAAATGGATGAAAGCAATACATGATGATAAACTTACCTGGACACACGTTTCCGACCTTAAATTTTGGGATAATGCAGTTGCCAAACAATACGGCATACAGGCTATACCACAAAACCTGTTGATTGACCCGCAGGGTAAAATAGTTGGTAAGGATTTAAGGGGTGAGGACCTGGAGAAAAAACTGGAAAGCCTGTTTACAAATTAATGTAAATAAGCATTTTGCCAATATTGTGCAATGCCTGTGCTATGCAATAAGTGCATGGTGCAGGCATTGTTGTATTAAGTATTTTATTGCGTCAATATTATTTAAAAGGGCGGTGGTTTGCCCGGCTGTAAAGGGCGTTTCATCCCAGGTAACGTAAAAACCGCTCCCTGTTTTCAAGAAAGGATTTATATATCTGGTAGTGCTCTGTATCCTCATAGGCCACTTCCTCAATGCCTTTATCATTAAGGTGGTAGATGGTGCTGTTGGGTATGCCCATTAATATGGGCGAATGCGTGGCTATGATAAACTGTGCATCCGTTGTGGAGGCGGCCTGCATAAGCAAGGAGATGAGCGACAATTGCTTCATGGGCGAAAGGGAGGCTTCAGGCTCATCCAGCACATATACGCCATTGCCATGTATACGGCTGCTTAATATTTGCAGAAACCCTTCCCCGTGCGATTTTTCTTCCAGCTTGCCGTTGTACCTGCTTTCCAGTTCGTTAACCTGGCTTTTTAAAAGGCCTTTTGCCAGCATCAGGCCATAGCCCTGTAATTGTGCCTCCAGGTCCTGTAAATCTTTGCCCAGGTTTTCTTTCAGCAATTCAACACTCCTCACAAAACCTATATAGTCCTCTGCGCGAAAAAACATGCCGTGGTGGGTTTTGTTGCGCCACAAAATATTAATGTAATCAAATAGCTGCCTCGATGGGTTAAAGGTGTTATCGGTTAAAATACTGGTGCTGCTTATGGTTGGCAGGTTTAGTTTATAAGCTATAGCTTCCAGCAGGGTTGATTTACCGCAGCCATTATCGCCCGCAATAATCACCACTGGTTGGTTAAATAACAGTTTGAACGGCTGGCTGAACGCAGGCAGTGTAAAAGGGAATGTTTTACCGCCACGGGTGTTTACTGATATATGGCCAATGTGTTTCACCCTGCTAAAATAGCGAAAGGGTTAATGTTAAATATAACAAAGGCCGCAGCATTATTTTTACGATTGTTTAGCCGCTCCGTTAAAAGTTGCAAACGGTAAGGGTTAAAAAGCCACCGGTGTTTTTTTGTTTTCGCCTAAATTACCAAGCCCGCTAACGGTAATTTTTTTGATTTGGCCTATTACCAAAAAATCCGGTTATCTTTACCATATAAGTAAGGCTGTTGGGTAAGCTTTTAAGCAAAATTTAAAGGCATATTGCGCCAGCCTTGCTGTTGAAATTATTTTTTTTAATTGAATTTTTTATATTTGTATTACTGCAACGCTGCATTAAATATGTGGCGTTGTATTTTTTTTATCTCTAATTAAACCGGAAAGACCATGAGTGATGTAATGTATGTTTCCAAAGAGGCATTCGACAGAATGAGAGAAGAACTGCACCGGATGAAAACAGTTGACCGGCCTGCAGCCTCAAGGGCCATAGCTGAAGCCCGTGAAAAGGGCGATTTGAAGGAAAATGCTGAATACGATGCTGCAAAAGAACACCAGGGTATTCTGGAAGCAAAAATGGCACATCTGGAAGCCCAGTTATCCATTGCCCGTGTGGTGGATGCAAGCAGCATTGATACCAGCAAGGTTTCAATATTAACAAAGGTTACCATTACCAATATAGCCACCAAAAAAACGGTTACCTACCAAATTGTTGGCGAAACAGAGGCCGACCTTAAAGCTGGTAAAATATCAGTAGGCTCGCCAATTGGTAAGGGCCTGCTTGGTAAAGTAATAGGGGAGGTTGCTGAAGTTAAGGCACCTACCGGCCTTATTAAATTTAAGGTTGAAAACATTACGGCATAGCATAACCGGTTAAGCATGTTAAAAAAATCCCCGGTAATTGTTGCCGGGGATTTTTTTGTGGCACATTGCTCATGTTTAAATCCTGTTTTATTTTTAATGTAAATATCATTAACGTTATACAATGCAATACCATTTAGCACAAATAAATATAGCCAGGATGCTGGGTGAAAATATAAACCACCCGGTTATGAAAACGTTTGTTGACCAGCTTGATGCTATTAATGCGTTGGCAGAAAACAGCGATGGATTTGTTTGGCGGCTAAAATCAGGTGAGGGTAACGCAACGGAATTTAACCCTTACAATGATGAAAGGATTATTGTAAACTTTAGTGTATGGCAATCTGTTGAACATTTACGGGCATACACTTACCAGTCTGCCCACACCGAAGTGATGCGCAACAGGCGCAGTTGGTTTGAAAAATTTGGCAAACCCTATTATGTACTTTGGTATGTGGAAAGTGGCTATATACCCACTGTGCAGGAAGCCGTTGAAAGGCTGGAATACCTTCAACAGCATGGTGCCAGTAATCATGCTTTCGATTTTTCAAATACATTTCCACCGCCCGCACCAGCAGTCTTTAGCGTAACAGTTTAGGCAAAACAGTTGTGTAAGCAGCTTATTCCCTTTCTGCGGCAGCTAAAATTTTATCTGAAATAAACTTTAATATTTCTTCCCTGCCCTGTTTCGTGTTTGAGCTGGTGATGAATGCCTGCGGTAAAAACTGCCATGTTTTAAGCATTTCATCAAAAAACGCTTTTACGTTTCTTTGCACAGCACCTGGCTTTTCTTTATCGGCTTTGGTAAATACCAGGGTAAAAGGTATCTTCCAGGTGGCTAACTCATTTACAAATTCAAGGTCAATTTTTTGGGGCTCATGGCGGCTGTCAATCAGTACAAAAATGTTTTCAAGGTTATTCCTTTTCCGCAGGTAATCTTCAATCATCTTCGTCCAGCCTTTGCGGGTTGTTTGCGCAATTTTTGCATAGCCATAGCCAGGTAAATCTACTAAAAACCAATGGGTTATAGTTTTTGCGCCCGGTTTGCTGATGCTCTCTATATTAAAATGATTGATGTTCTGCGTTTTGCCTGGGGTTACCGAAATTTTAGCAAGCTTCTGGTTATTGCAAATCATATTAATAAGTGATGATTTGCCAACATTGCTGCGGCCAATAAAAGCAAATTCAGGCCTGTCGGGCTTGGGGCATCCCTCTACGGTTGGGCTTGAAATAACGTATGCTGCTTTTGTAATAATCATTTTGCAAAGTAACGGCAAACATACTCAACCAAAGGCTGTTTTTACTGCCGCAGGTTTTTATATTATACGGTTCTCTTTATATCTGCCCCCAGCAGCCTCAGGCGTTCATCAATGTACTGGTAGCCGCGGTCAATCTGTTCAATATTCTGTATGGTGCTTTTGCCCTCGGCGCTAAGGGCTGCTATCAGCAGTGCCTGCCCTGCACGAATATCGGGGCTGCTCATGGTAATACCACGCAGGGCATGCTTACGGCCAAGCCCTATTACGGTAGCGCGGTGGGGGTCGCACAAAATAATCTGGGCACCCATATCAATAAGCTTATCCACAAAAAACAGGCGGCTTTCAAACATTTTTTGGTGTACCAGTACGCTGCCAATGGCCTGGGTAGCAACCACCAGCACAATGCTCAGCAGGTCGGGTGTAAAGCCCGGCCATGGGTGGTCGGATACTGTTAAAATACCCCCATCAAGGTAAGTGGTAATTTCGTAGCTGTCCTGCGCAGGTATGTAAATGTCATCGCCCCTAAACTCCATTTGTATGCCCAGTTGCTTAAACTTTTCAGGTATTATGCCCAGGTGGTTAATGCCTGCATTTTTAATGGTAAGCTCGCTTTGGGTCATAGCCGCAAGGCCAATAAAACTGCCAATCTCAATCATATCGGGCAGCATGCGGTGTTCTGTGCCGCCTAAATAGTCAACCCCTTCAATAGTAAGTAGGTTGCTGCCAACACCACTTATTTTAGCGCCCATGCGGTTAAGCATGTTGCAAAGCTGCTGCAGGTAAGGCTCGCAGGCTGCGTTATAAATGGTGGTGGTGCCCTTAGCCATTACAGCCGCCATTACTATATTGGCAGTACCGGTAACAGAGGGCTCATCCAGCAGCATATATGTACCGGTAAGGTGGGGGGCAACAAGCTGAAAAAAGTGCAGGTCTTCGTTGTACTCAAACCTGGCACCCAGTTTTTCAAACCCAATAATGTGGGTATCAAGCCTTCTGCGGCCAATTTTATCACCACCGGGTTTGGGTATGTAGGCTTTTTTGTAGCGGCTAAGCATAGGCCCGGCAATCATAACACTTCCCCTTAAACGGCCGCTTTTTTTTCTGAAGGTTTCTGTACCCAGGTAATCAACATCTACATTGTCAGCCTTAAAAATACAGGTATCCCTTGATGGGCGTTCCACTTTTACGCCCAGTTCAATCAACAGTTCAATCAGCAGGTTTACATCCAGTATGTCGGGTATGTTTGAAATGGTTACTTTTTCGGGCGTAAGCAAAACGGCAGATATAATCTGCAGCGCCTCGTTTTTGGCACCCTGGGGAATAATTTCGCCCTGTAATTTTTTACCACCTGTTACTTCAAAAGAAGCCATATATAAAAATTAGTACGTTAAAGTTGTATGTTGGCGTAGCGAAAATAAAAAAGCCCCGCCAAAGCAGGGCTTTTTTATTTATACCTTAAAGGTTAATTTATTTAAACCTCTTTTTAAAATTAGCGGGCCTGTTATTGCTGCCCCTGTTATCGCGGCCACCACCATTGCCGTTACGGTTATTGCCCTGGTTGCCACCATTGCCATTGCGGTTATCGCGCCCGCCGTTGCCAGCGTTGCGGTTATTGCCCTGGTTGCGGCCACCAAAGTTTTGAAAGCGCCTTCCGCTGTTGGTGCCCCTTGTTGGGTAGTCGTCCGATACAAAATTTTGGTTACGGTGTTTTATGTAAGGGGTATTACTAAACTCCAGTTGTCCATCGGTTATTTTGTTCAACTCCCCCCTTATGGCATCATCGTGTACCAGTTCTTTATGCCAGTTGCTGTAGGCAAGCTTCATGTAGTAGGCAATTGAATGTGCAAAACCTGCTTTCTTTTCGGGGTCATCCTCATGCAGTGCCTTGTCAATAACCAACTCCAGGTTTTTGCCGAGGTGAGAAAATTTAGGGTGCCTTTTGGGGTAACCCATTGGGTCGGGCTTAGCCTTATATGTTTCTTTTTTAGGTATGGGGTACGGGCTGTCAACATCAAGCTTAAAATCGCTGATGAAAAACAGGTGGTCCCATAGCATGTGCCTGAAATCCTCCACATTTTTTAGATGTGGGTTAAGAAAACCCATTAGTTCAATTACTACCTGTGCTTGCCGTTGGCGGGCCTGGCGGTCCTCAATGGTAAGCAGGTATTCCACCATTTTTTGTATATGGCGGCCATATTCACGCATGCTCAGGTAATTCCTGGTAGTATTATATTCCATATTCTTATAACGAGAACAGCAAATGTAATGCAAATAATTTGAAAGCCCTTAAAGGTTCGCCGGGGCGTTGCAAATTTCTCATTTCATTTTAAGCGGGTTGCATAACGTTTCTCAAAATAAGCAAAATCTCTATTTTTTAGACTGTACGCTGTGTAAAAAGGAGCGCCAAAATAAAAAAAGCAGATTCGTAATTTTGCCTTTCTCAATGGGTGAGAAAATTTTTTAAGCTACGACAATCATGTTTTCGCCAAGATATGTGCCATGTTAGCATCTTTATAACAGCCCTTTGTAATACTTAATAATAACACTAAAACTTTTATTCAGCCGTTATATTTGTACTGATGAGTAATTTGCAAACAGAACAGCAATTTGAAAAGAACAAAAACCTGAAGGCATTGGGTATAACCGCTGCCGTTACATTGGTTATATTCCTTTTTTTCTTTTTAATAAGCTGGACACTGCCGCAGATGCCCGACAGTGTTAAAGATGACGGCGTGGAAGTAAACCTTGGCAACAGCGACCAGGGCATGGGTACAGAAGCCCCGCAACTGCCCGGCGACCCATCTGATGCGCAGCAAACCAATGCCACACCACCACCGGCGGCACCTGCCACCGCAGAAACGCAGCCCCCGGTAATACCCAATAACGATGCGGATGCCCCGCCCGTAAATACATCGCCCAAGCCGGAAACTAAAAAGCCAAAAGCAGTTGTAAACAATACCGCCAGGCCCAAAAAAACTAAGGAGGTTGTTGCCGAAAAGCCCCAAAAGGCTAAAGCTATATTAGTGCTTGGGAAAACTAAAGGCAGCGGCGGCAATAATGCAGATAGTTATACTAAATCGACCAACCAGGGTATAGCTGGTGGCAATGGCGACCAAGGTAAACCCAATGGCAACCCCAACAGCGACAGCTATAATGGTAACGGCGGCCGTGGCAATGGTGGTATTGCTATTACCAATGGCCTTGAAGGCAGAAAGCTTGCAGGCAATGTACATTTTGAAGATGCTTACCAGTATGGCGGCACTGTGCTGGTAAATGTAACCATTGATGCCAACGGAAAAGTAACAAGCGCCTCCATACAGCTTGGCAGCCCGTTTGCCGATATAAACCGCATTGCTATAAAAAGAGCGTACCAGGTAACCTTCTCCAAAGGGCAGGACACACAAAATGGCACCATTAAAATTAAGTTTGAAGCGCCCAAAGGCTAAGGCCTGCAAAAATAACCTGGGCTTTTTATACTGGTAAATTCAAAAAATCCGGGATATTTTTGCGTATGGATTATCCTGAAACGTTAGATTACCTCTTTAGCATGCTGCCTATGTTTAGCCGCATTGGTGCAGCCGCATTTAAAAAAGACCTTACCAATACCATTGCCATGTGCAATTCCTTAGGC
>CAZRDD010000083.1:4075-14599 GCA_964598675.1 uncultured Parafilimonas sp. | reverse complement strand
ATCCTCATCGCCATAACGGTCAATGGCATCGGCATACTCTCTTTTAAAAAACTCTTTGCCCCCCAACAGGCCGGGTATGGCAAAGTCGAGCTGGGCATACAGGTCAAAAGTATTGTTTACTACAGGCGTACCGCTAAGGGTAATGCGGCTGGCCGCGTTTAAACGGCTTACCGCTGTGGTTACCTGTGCCTGCGGGTTTTTAATCGTATGACTTTCATCAAGCACAACGGTGCCAAATTGTATGGATAGGAAAGCTTCAGCATCGTAGCGAACAGTGCCGTAACTGGAGATGATGATTTGTATGCCAGGCAGCTCCAGGTCTTTCTTATCGCGCTTTGCGCCATGATAAACCTGTGTTTGCAAAGCTGGGGCAAATTTTTGCAGCTCCTGCTGCCAGTTATACAACAGCGATGCCGGGCAAACAATTAAATGCTTCGCTTCGGGGTCGCGTTGTACGCACCATGCCAGGAAACAAATGGTTTGCAGCGATTTACCAAGACCCATATCATCGGCCAGGCAGGCACCTGCACCCGCTTCTGAAAGCATGGCCAGCCACTCAAACCCCTTTTGCTGGTAGGGCCTAAGGGTGGCACTTATAACACCTGGCAGCGGATAAAGCGGTTCCGCACCAGCTTGCCACTGCTGCCATTTTCGCCACCAGTCTGCGGTTATCAATGGTTGCAGTAAGCGGGTTTCGCCCTCGGGTGCTGTTTCCGATAAAGCCAGAAAACGGCTTACCTCAATCTGCTGCTTATCAATCTTACTGTGCTTTATCATGGGGGCATACTGCCGCTGCCAATCCTCAGGCAGCATGCCTAAGCTGCCATCTTTAAGCAATATGGCTTTTTGCCCGGCATACAATGCTTTTTGCAACAGGTTAAGCGGCACCGCCTCCTTGCCAAACATAACCTGCAGCTGCATAACGGCTTTGGTGCCTTTTTGCTCTACCATGGTAAGGGTGGTATGTACTTTGTGCGGTGAGTAGCGAAAGTGTTTCAGCAGGTCCATGCCGGTTACTTCAATGCCCTCATCCAGCAGGCGGTGGTAGGTTTTAGGAAACCACTGCCCTTTTTGCGCCTCGCTAAACGGCAGGTAGTAGTAGCCATTGCGCTGCATGGCAAATTTTGGGTTGAGCGATTGCAGTATTTTTATAAACCCATCTTCTAATGCTTTATTCCTGCGTATTACCGTTATTTGCCCGTTTATTTTTATTTCATGGTTTTCAGTATAATTGCCTTCTATCAAAAAACCATCATACAGCCATTGCGGCGTAAGCATTAAAAAAGCATTGTTCAGCTCGCTTAACAGCACGCGGTTAACGGGTGTTGCTTCCAGCACTTTTTCTTCAAACAGCCCATTACGGTTAACGGTATAATTTTCCTCTAAGGGCGATACAATATGTTCGGCAAAAGCCGCGCTGTCGTGCGTGTATTTTAAAGGTGGATTTTGCAACAGCCAGTCCAGCGTTTGCGCATCTTTTAACGATAGCAGGCTAAACTGGTTATTCCTTTCCAGTAAAAAGGCATTGCGTGTATAAGCATCCTGCCTGAACAGCAGCCCGCCAGCCTCGATGCTTACCAGCAGGTTTAGGCCGCCATCTTCCTCCTTTACCACATCAAAAAAAAGCACCGGCTTTTGGGGCAGTAATGTACAGGGGGCCAGTACGTAATGTTTGCCTGCTTTATGTGGCTTTTGGCAATACCATTTAATGGCAGGGGCTACGGGTAACAGGCTATCCAGCAACTGGTGTACATGCCTTTGCATGGCTTTGCGCATGTATTGGTCGCGGTCAACCCCGGCCCTTTGTTTGCCCAATTGCTGGCCAATGGCCGTTTCAACCTTGCCCAGTGCTTCATAGCTGAATTGTGCCAACTGTTCTCTTATGCGGGCGGCAAGGCCGGGCAGGTTTTTTTCTAAGTCGGCAGCTTTTATCGGTTTAATATCATAGCCAGGCACACCATTTTTCTTCTCAATATGCAGCGCATCTACAAAATACTCGCCCGCACTAAGCCTGAAAGGGGATAACAACACAGCCAGCTTCATGTAAATATGTTCCTTTTGTTTTTCCTGGTTTTTACAGCTCCGCAAAATAGTGAAGGAAAGTTAAGGCAGGTTGATTTTTTATGCACAGGCAAAACTGTTTGGCTACGGCTTACAGGTAAAGCTGCTATATAAAACAGGCAACGTTGTTGCAAAGAGGGGACAGGCTGCTGTTAAATAGGATAAGATATGGCCAAAAAGAAACCCGCAACGCTTTTACACGTTGCGGGCATAGTAAACCAAAATGTACAAACCACCAATTGCTAAAGAAAAATTTAGAGGATATTGGATTCCGGTGTTGCCTTATTTCTTTTTAAGCCCCGCCTTACTTGTTGTTACAGTGGGCGGGGCTATGTTTTATCATTATAACAAGAGCCTTTATAATTACTGATATTAATAGTTAGGGTTTTGTTTTATTACCCCTTTGCTTTCGTCAATAATTTGCTGCGGTATAGGCATGTAATAATCCTTAGGCCTTGTAAACGTACGGGCTGGTATAATAACAGCACCGTTGTACGGTGGCAGCGGAGAGGCTGCTTTGGGTTTGCTTACAATGGTATCAAGGTTAATAAGTTTGTCTTTATCCCAGCGCAGCAGGTCTTGCCAGCGTATGTTTTCGCCACCAAGTTCAACCCTGCGTTCATGTATCAGTTCAGGCATACCTGCATTTGACAATTTAGCCAGGCCGGCCCTTGTACGTACTGCATTAATTTCGGCATCGCCTGCGCCATTGCCGCTCATGCGTATTTTGGCTTCTGCAACCAGCAGGTAAACATCTGCAGTGCGCAGCAGTGGTTGTTTCAGGTCAAAATTAAGGTTGCCATCGCCGTTTGGCATGTAAGCAGTGTATTTGCGAATGTAATACCCTGTGGTTGAGTAACTTGGCAGCATGCGGCCTGTTTGCTGCCCTTCCATACCGGCAAACATTTGGTATGCGTTGCTGGCATCAATGGTGTTTAAGCTTGTTTGGTTGGGTATTGAGTCGCCAACGGAAAGCAGTGTGGTGCGTTTACGCACGGTATCTTTTGGCTCAAAAGCATCGGCAAAGTTTTGTGTTGGGTGATGAAAACCCCAGCCTTGCCAGGCCCTTGGTGAAAAGTAAATACTGATAGGCGATTGATTTGAAGGAGAAGCCTCAGAGCTTTTGTTCCAAACAGCAAACAGCAATTCGGAGTTACTTTCCTGCTTGCCTACGGTAAAGTTATCAGCGTAGTTTGAAGCAAGGGCATAATTGCCATCGTTTATTACTTTGCTGCCGTAGGTTATAGCATCCTGGTACCTGTCTTCAAACATATACAGCTTGGTAAGCAAGCCCCATGCAGCACCTTTGCTAACACGGCCTTTATCAGCATCAGCGTATGTTTCGGGCAGCAGGTCGGCTGCTTTTAACAAGTCGGCTTCTACAAAAGCCCTTACAGAGTCAACGCTTGATTTTGCTACGTTGTAGCTGCCGCTCAATACGTTGTCTTCTTTTATCAGCGGTACTTCACCGTAAATCTGGTTAAGTACAAAGTAAGCATAAGCACGTAAAAAATATGCTTCACCCATTGAGCGGTTTCTAATGGCATCATCCATTACCGGCACTTTGGGTATGTAAATAAGTGCGTTGTTGGCACGTTCAATTTGTTCGTAAGCAAAAGGCCAGGTAATATAAATCAGCTGCAGGCTGGGGTCTATATTAAACCTTTCTATTGCTTTAAAATCAGGGTGGTCGCCATCAACACTTATATCATCGCTCTGGTCATCAAAGGCATACAGGTCATGCCCAATCCAGTCTTCAACGTATAAAACATTATAAATACCCAGTACACCGGCAACTACATCATCTTGGTTGCGCCAAAAGTTGCCTGTTGTATAACTGCCCGTTGGTTTTTGGTCAAGCGGGTTTTTATTACAACTGCCAAGAGCAATGATGGTGGTAATTGACAGTAAAGACAATATTATTTTATGTATGAATTTCATATTACTGTTTTTACAAGTTTAAAAATTAACGCTTGCGCCAATGGTAAGGTTTCTCGCCTGCGGGTACTGTGCAACGTCCACACCCCTTTGCAGGTTACCGTTTGTGTAACCAAGTTCAGGTGTATAGCCTGTGTATTTGGTAATTACAAACAGGTTGTACGAGCTTGCATACAGCCTTATATCAGGCAGCACAAATTCGCTTATGCGTATTTTAGTGAACGTATAGCCCAGTGATATGCTTTTTAAAGAAAGGTAAGCGCCATTTTGTACCCAAAGGTCGGATGAGCGGTAGTTGTTGTTAAGATTGGCATTGCTTAACCTTGGTATGCTGTTGCTGGTACCTTCGCCATGCCACCTGTTTTTTTGTTCTGCATACCAGTTAAATACCTGTGTTGCATCAAGGCCTGCAAGGCGGTCGGCATTGTACAGTTTAAAGCCTGCTGCACCCGCAAAGTTGAAGCTGAAATCAAAACCTTTGTAGGTAACATAACCATGAAAGCCAAATACAAATTTGGGGTTGGGGTTACCTAAATTTACACGGTCTTTATCGTTTATTACACCATCGCCGTTTACATCTACAAACTTAACATCGCCTGGTTTAATATTGGCTTTGTTACCATCGTTTGCAACGTTGGGGTCTTTGTCAATATCGGCTTGCGTTTGGTAAAGCCCTGCTGTTTTAAAGCCGAAGAAAGATGCAATTGGCTGCCCTTCGTACGTGCGGGAGATGTCTGCATTTTCCCTGCCGTAAGGGGTTGAAGCAAGGTATGTTGAAGCCCCGTAAAGGCGGGTAACTTTATTGCTGAGGAAAGACCCATTGGCACCCAGTGAATAGTTAACCTTGCCTGCTTTGCCCTGGTAGTTAATTTCAATTTCAACGCCACGGTTGTTTAACTGGCCAATATTTTGGTTGGGCAGTGTAATATTACCTGGGTCATCCGGCAAATTGGTTTGTGCACCAAATGTTTCCACCAGTTGAAACGGTACCAGCATATCGCTGGTGTTTTTATTAAAGTAAGTAACGGTACCGTAAATGCGGTTTTTAAGTAATGCAAACTCCAGGCTTATGTTGGTCATTACAGCCCTTTCCCATGTTACGTTAGGGTTGGCAAGGTTTGAAATTGCAACACCGTTTTGATAAACAGTACCTGTGCCAAGGGCGTAGCCTGCGCCGCCGCCGTAGTAAATACCACTCAGGTATTGAAAATCACCAATGTTTTGGTTACCCAGCTGGCCCCAGCCGCCTGTTAGTTTTAAAGTGTTTACTACATCTTTTATACCGCCATCATAAAATTTTTCATCGGATATGCGCCAGCCTGCTGAAAATGCAGGGAAGTAACCCCAGCGTTTGCCTTTGGCAAACTTGCTGCTGCCGTCTGCACGCATGGTGGCAGTAAACAGGTAACGGTTTTTAAAGCTGTAATTGGCGCGTACAAAAGCACTCTGTAAGCCTGCTGCATTATTGTTGCCGCCGCCGTTGCCTTGCGAGTTGCCTAAATTAAGCACCCTTTGGTCAACACTGGTATCGGAGAAGCCCGACCGTGATGCACTAAAATAGTTGCCTTTAAAAATTTGTGATGAGTAACCTGCAGTTACACCTAAGTTGTGGCCAGGTGCAACCTGCCTGTTAAAGCTGAGGTAATACTCTTCAAGGAAAGAGTAAGATTTAGAAAATGACCTGGAAAGCGATGATATAGATGGCCCCCTTGTTTGGGTAGGCATGGCTATATTAAAACTGTATCCGTCGCCGGTGCTTTGGTCGTAGCCGTAGTTGGCATGAAGCTTAAGCCCTTTAATAATTTCCAACTCAGCATAGCCATTGGCCAGTAACCTGTCGTTTTTGTTGTAAGCATCTTTTTCAGTGGCTGTTGCTACAGGGTTATTAATGTCGCCCAATTGGTTATCAGCCTGCGATGTACCCCAGCTTCCATCTGCATTTACAATGGGTATAGCAGGGTTAAAGCGGATGGCACTCCAAACCAAACCTGCCTGTGTAGACCTTGTATCGGGCTGGTTGCCATCGGTATTGGCATACATCACATTTTCGCCAACCAGCAGGCGTTTGCCTAATTTATGTTCCGAATTCATGCGGAAACTGTAACGCTTAAAGTAAGAGTTAACAATCATGCCTTTTTCGTCGTAATAGTTGCCCGAAAAACTGTAGTTAGAAGTTGCATTGCCGCCACGTACCGCAATATCAGCATTCTGTACTTTACCCTTGCCCATTAATGCACGCTGCCAGTCTGTACGCTGTGTAGTGTAATACGAGTTGTTCCAGATGGTTGGTACACTCAAACCATCATTGGTATACGATTCTTTTTTAAGCGCCACCAGGTCTGGTGCAGTAAGCATATCCAGGTATTTAACGGGTTTATTCTGGCCGTTGTAGTAGTTAAAGTTGGTTTTAAGCTGCTCCCCGTAATTGCCTTTTTTA
This sequence comes from uncultured Parafilimonas sp., assembly GCA_964598675.1. Taxonomy (GTDB): domain Bacteria; phylum Bacteroidota; class Bacteroidia; order Chitinophagales; family Chitinophagaceae; genus JABDFW01. The sequence goes on along the minus strand of CAZRDD010000083.1, from coordinate 8,163 downwards.
GTAGTAATAAGCACAACGCCGTTGGCTGCCCTTGTACCATAAATGGCTGATGACGATGCATCTTTCAAAATTTCAATAGAGGCAATGTCGTTGGGGTTAACATCGTTTAAGCCGCCAGAAGGAACACCATCAATAACCACCAGCGGGTCGGAGGAGTTGATGGTACCGGTACCGCGTATGCGTATTGATGCTATGCTGCCCGGTGCACCATCGCCGCTAATAATATCCACACCAGCAGCACGGCCTTGCAGGGCATTGGCTGCATTACTTACCGGCAGGTTTTTAATGTCATCGCCTTTAACACTGCTGATGGTGCCTGTTACATCTTTTTTAGATTGTGTACCATAACCAACCACCACCACATCAGTAAGGCCTGAGGTGGCAGATTGCAAGGTTATTTCAATACCATTAATACCTGTGCCGCCAACATTTATTGTTTTGGTTACAGTTTTATAGCCTATAAAACTTACCTCAAGTTCATAAGTGCCGGCAGTGGGTACCACAAGGTCAAACTTGCCATCTTTGCCTGTTACGGCACCGGCATTAAGTTTTTTTATGGCTACTGCGGCCAATTCTACAGGCCGGTTGCTTTCGTCTTTAACAGTGCCGGTAACATGTACAGGGGGCGGTGGCGGTGCATTAATGGCCCCGGCCCCGCCATCTTCCTTTGGGGTTACAATTATAACATTGTTTTTTACCACGTAGGTAAACGCCTGGTTGCTGAAACAAAGTTTAAGCACCTCTTCCACCGTTGCGTTATTTACCTCAACATCCACCTTGTTGGCATTGGCCAGCGTGTGGCTGTTAAACATAAAACTGTAGCCGCTTTGCTGCTGCAATATTTCAAATATCTGCTCCAGCGAAGCGTTCTTTTTAGAAATAGTAACTTTTTGCGATAACCCTGCTGCGCTAACCTGTAGTGCGGCAGTTAATAATAAAACAGCAGTTAATCTCATAATCAACAGCATTTTAGCGTGCAGATAACCACGCCTTGGCGTGGCCTTGCCGTGTACAGGCATATTCATACTTTTGTGTTGTTTGGGTTTAACGAATAAATGATGATTGGTTTTAGTTTGTTTACTCAGGGCCCAAATGTATCTGGCCGGGTACAGTTGCAGCTGTGCCTGGCTTTTATTTGGCACCGTTAGTTTGGTTACGTTTTCATATTAAGTTGTTTATCGTTATTAAAATAGCCAACGGCTAATATTTATGGTAACAAGTACCTGTACAGCGTGCAGGCACTTATCTCTGCTGTTTTAAGGCAACACTGTAATTTTTTTACCTTCTACTTTAAAATGCACTGTGCCGGTAAGTTCAAGTAATTGCAACAAGGCCGAAACATTTTGGCTTCTTGGCACAATGCCGGTATAATCCTGCTCAGTACCAGGCGTTTTGTATTCCACATCCACATCATACCATCTTTCCACCTGCCGCATCACTTCTTTTATATTTGTTTCCCTAAAGCGGAACAACCCATTCTTCCAGGCAACTGCCAGGTCGGTATTTACTTCTTTCACCTTCAAACTGCCGGTGCTGTTATCCCTAACGGCCTGCTGGCCTGGTATTAAACCCTGTGTTGTACCGTTTCCGGTAACCTTAACCCTGCCCTCCAGCAGCGTTGTTTTAACCGACTGCTCATTGCTGTAGGCCATTATGTTAAAGTGTGTACCCAGCACCTGCACATCCATGTTGTTAACTTTTACCCGAAAAGGAAGGGCTGCATTTTTAGCCACTTCAAAATAGGCTTCCCCTGTAAGCTCAACCACCCTTTCGTTACCAGTAAAAGCAGTAGGAAATCTTAATGATGAGGCTGCGTTAAGCCAAACCTCTGTGCCATCTGCCAAAGTAACCTGGTACTGCCCACCCCTTGGGGTGGCTATGGTATTGTATAAAACCTGCCCGGTAACCGTTGCGCCTGTTTTATACGACAGTTGCCCGGCATCAAGCTTTAAAATTTTAGTATTGCCCTGTTGCGCCAGCGACCCGTTATGTGCACTGTCTAAAACAATCGAACTGCCATCCGCCAGTATTAACACTGCTTTGTTACCACCGGGGGGTGCATCGTGCAACAGGGGCTGTTTTTGTACAGCCACCGGTGCCGTAGCCACTCTTTTTTGTTTTACGGTGTACAACACCGCTGTAAAGCAGGCTAACAGTATTACGGCTGCTGCCGCGCGTAACCAGCCCCGGTTCAGCCATTTAACCTCCGGGGTGCGAAAGGTGGCTTCAGCTATGGCATGCCATATTTTGCCCCATTCCTCCTCCGTAATGGCTGTATTTTGTTCGGTATCATTTTTTGCCAGTAAAACAAGGTTTTTTAAAGCTTCCTCATCCTTCATCTGTTGCAGCAATGCAAACATTTCTTCCACTTCCTGTACGGTAGCCTTGTTTGCCGAATATTGTTGCAGCAGGTAACGTATTCTTGTTTCGCTCATGATTTATTTGGATGATGGTTTTGGTTACTGGCACACACTGCTCGTATCATTCAAAGGCACAGCCACATGTATAGAGCAGGCTGAAGCCAAAAAGGATGATAGCCGGGGAAAATATTTTTAACTTTTTTTTGACAGGGGGAGGGGGCGTATGCGTTTACTTATAAAAGCCACCATGCAACTGTTATGATAATACCGCCGGTAAACAGAACCCCTTTATCCAGGTACCCCCTTATTGATTTTACTGCTTTTACAAGCTGGCTTTTTACAGTGTGGGGCGATACATGCAATGTTTCGGCAATTTCGTGGTGGCTTTTGCCGTGCTGCCTGCTTAATTTGTAGATAAGCTTTTTTTGCGGCGATAATTTCTCAATAGCATTATTAATGTGGCGGCTGCTGTCGTTGGCGTATATGGTTTCTTCGGTTTCGTTGGTGCAGGTGTTTTGCGCCCAAACTGCCAGGGCCAGGATGCTGGCCTGGTTAGATTCCTTTTTTAAGTAGCGGCTTATTTTATTGTAGGCAATGGTATAAAGATATGCTTCGGGGTCGAGCACATTGTGCAGCTGCGCCCGGCTGGTCCACAGGCTGATGAAAACATCCTGCGTTATTTCTTCTGCGCCGTAGGCTGTTTTTGTAAACTTAAATGCCACCGAATACATTTTGGCCCGGTACTGCTCAAACAACACCTTAAAAGCGGCCGTATCGCTGCTGGAAATGGCAGCAAAAAGCACTTTTATGTTGTTATTGGAGTTAGATGCCATTATGCTGAACGTTTACAATTTTATTATTATAGAAGCCCTGATTAGTGGCTGCCTGTTACTTTAACCACCTGTACCTGGCCGTTGTTTTTTGCAGCAACAATAAAGGATACCCCTTTTTGACTGCTGGCCACTTTTATAATGTTCCTTACATCGCCCTGCATTACAAACCTTGTTTCATCGTAAAGCATTGGTGTAAAACCGCCTTTGCCATCGCCTTTAAGCACAATACCCATGCCCGCATCCAGCGGCCCCATCTGCGCCCTGAAGGGGTAAAAATTGCCCGCTCCTATAATATCTTCAAACCCATCGTTGTTTATATCTGTACATACCAGCCCATTTAGTACGCTTAACTGTGCGTAAGGCGGTAATGGTTTTATGGTAAAACCTTTGCCTTTCTCATTGTGCAGGTATATGGAAGCTGTATTGGTAATAGCCACTGTTTTTGAGGCGGCCAACTGTGCATCGGTAAATAAATCAGTTAATTGTGCATCGGCATAATCCGCGTAGTGCAATATCTTTTTTTGCAGCGATGGTATCTGGCTCACCAGCTCATCCCTGGAAAAATACGGGTAGCTTTTACCATTGTTATAATAGCAGAGAATGGGCTCGTTAACGCCATTGCCGTAAAGGTCGCCATAGGTTATGGTAACGGGTTCTTTTTCAGAGGCTTTCCAGGCGGTGTTGTTGCCTAAGTTACCCAACACCAAATCGGTATCACCATCTTTATCAAAATCGCCGGTTAGTATGCGGTGGTACCAGCCCTGTGTATTTTGCAGGCCGTATTGGGCAGTAGCGTTGGCCAGCACGCCATTGTAATTAATAAAAATGGTAACAGGCATAAACTCGCCCACGGCCACAAGGTCGGGCCATCCGTCTTTGTTTATATCAAACCAGG
>CAZRDD010000083.1:0-4065 GCA_964598675.1 uncultured Parafilimonas sp. | reverse complement strand
GCCGGGGTTTGCCAATGTTGCTTCTTTTTGTGCAGCATCTTTTTCAAAATGTATGTTGCCTTTTACACTGGCGTTGCGCAGCACAAAGCTTTCCGGTGCCGCCGGAAATTGCCCTGGCTTTACTTTGCCGCCTACAAACAGGTCGGGCAGGCCATCTTTGTTTATATCGGCAGCTTTAACGCAGCTACCGCTAACGGTTTCTGCAGGCAGCGCATTGTCAAGCTTTTTAAAATTGCCATGGCCATCGTTTTCAAAAAACCTGTCCTGGTAGTATTTGCTGTTAAGCGGGTAATCTGCACCGCCGCTTACAAGGTAAAGGTCAAGGTCGCCATCGCCATCGGCATCAAAAAACAGGGCATCGGTATTGGTTATCCCTTTATCTGCGTTCCAGGGCTCGCTTGTTGACAGTACAAATTTGCCACTGGTGGTTTGCAGATACAGCAAGCTGCTGTCCTGCCCTGCCGAGCCTATGAATATATCTTCCAGCCCATCGCCGTTAACATCGGCCTTTGCAAGGCAGGGGCCTGTTTTTGATAGCTGGTAGGGCAGCAGCGGCGATATTTTAAAATCAACAAACTTACTCTGGTGGCTGGTGTAGTTTATGCCAGCGGTAGTGGTAACATCGGTAAATGAAAGGACGTTTGCTAATTTCTCCTGCTTTACTATGTTGGTATGAGGGGTGTTTTCATCAATGGTTAAAAGGGTATCAGCTTTAACATTGTTTAGTTCTGTTGTGCCGCCGCCGGGCCATTCCACCCAAATTTTTTCAGCAATACTGTCAGCGCCCAGGCCAAAGTGCATCACAGGGTCTATGCTCGACTGGAATCCCCTGGAAAGGTATTCTTCCTGCATTTGTGTACCCTGGGCGGTGTGTACATACACCTTAGCGCCAATGCCGTACGTGTTTTGCCCCTTGGCTTTTAACCGCAGGCGCAAATAATGGGCAGGTGCCTTTTTTGCCCCGTTGTTGCGATAAATAGTAGCGGTACTGTTAAGGTTATTGATGACGAGGTCGGGGTAGCCGTCGTTATCAAGGTCGGTATAGGCTGCGCCGTTGCTGATGGCTTTTTTGGTGAGGCCCCAGTTGGCGGTTTCGTTGGTAAAACCCAGTTGATGGTTGTTGCGAAAGAGATAGTTGGTTAGTTTGGTGCTTGGCATGTCCTTTACCACCTTCCACATCTCTGCCGGGTCAGAAAACTTGGTGGCATCAGCCGTATACCCAGAAGTGTATTTTACAAAATCCAGGTTTGTCATATCCCGTAAAATACCATCGCTTATAAAGAGGTCTTTCCAGCCGTCGTTGTCAAAATCGGCAAACAGCGGGCTCCAGCTCCAGTCTGTACTGTACACACCGGCAAACTGGCCTACCTCGCTGAAAATGGGGGCGCCTGATGAATCGTTGCCATTATTAAGCTGTAAAGTATTGCGCATTTGCTGGTGATGAAACCCGTACTCGGCCCGCATATTGTATTTATCGTAGGCATCTGCACCTTTCAGTAACTTCTGGCGGTGATTGTCTTCGGGCAGCATGTCCAGTGCCATTACATCTGGCCGTAAATCATTGTTGTAATCGGCAATATCGCTGCCCATTGCAAATTCTGATATATGCCCTGCTGATTTGGCAAGCACCTCTCTAAAGGTGCCGTCGTGGTTGTTCAGGTATAAAAAATCACGCTCGTCATAGTCATTGGTAACGTATATGTCAGACCAGCCATCGTTGTTAATATCGCTTACTGCAACACTTAAACCAAAATTAAGCCCGCTGCCGTCAATATGGGCCTGCTCGCTTATGTCAGTAAACTTACCACCATCGTTACGGTACAACCTGTTACCAAATTTTGGGTGCCGTTTTGCGCGCAGGCTGGCCGTGTTATAAAACGGGTTGTAAAACATATCGGCATGGTTAACCATAAACATATCCAGGTCGCCATCGTTATCCATGTCAAAAAAAGATACTGTGGTGGTATAAGTGCCGGGGGCATCCAGGCCATATTGCTTGGCGCTTTCGGTAAAGCTGGGCACGCCATTTTTTGAGCCATTATTTATGTACAGCTCGTTGGCCCTTTCGGCATCGGTGCCGGGGCCTGAGTAGCAAACATATATATCCAGCAGGCCATCGCCGTTTACATCGGCCATTACCGCGCCAGTTTTCCATTTGTTGCGGCCCTGTATGCCCGCTTTTTCGGTAACATCCTCAAACGTAAAACCACCTTTGTTAATGTATAGCTTGTTCGATACCATGTTGCCGGTAAGCATAATATCCGGCAGGCCATCGCCATTTACATCGCCGGTGGCCACGCCGCCGCCATTGTACAGGTACTCGTAGGTGAGTATGTTATAACTCTCGTCTTCCTTAATATCGTTGCTGAAAGTAACATGCGAATCGGCGGGTGCAACCTCGGTAAATAAAGTATCCCCACTACCTTTATGGCCGCAGGCGCAAAGCAGCAGGCAGCCCAAAATTAACCCTGTAGTACGGGGGTAACGCATGGTTTTGTTAGTATTAAATGCAATAATAAGCAGTTATTAAATGCTGGTTACCAGCTTTTGCAAGCTTTATAAAACGGTAACTTTTATAACCTTACGGCGTTATATGCCGTGCTAATTTGGGCTTTTTCGCCATCATATAACGTTAGAGGGAGGCTTTTATTTACGAAACCGGTTTCGTGTGGGCGATAATGCAGCAGGTTTTTGAAAGGCTGGCGTTGTTTGTGTTTAAAGCCTGTTTTGATAAAAGTAGAACGTAGGGCTTTAAACCGGTTAATACAATTAACAATGGCCGGTTAAAATATTATTAAGTAGCTAAATTGTGAAGCAGGTTATTGAAAAAGGTTGCCCGGCAGTACCGGCGTGGCCTGTGGTTTTAAGTTGGTTATTAAAGGTAACATTGCTTATTACCCTTATATTTACCCGGGAAAACCAATACCCGCACTTGCCAAAACTACCACACTATGGGCCAGCCATTTGTAAACCGACGCCATTTTATTAAAGGTACATCAGCCGCACTGGCGTTTGCTGCCATGCGTGCCAATGGTATGCCATTGTATAAACCCGCCCCGGTGCGCAGGGTGGCTTTAATAGGCACCGGCTGGTATGGTAAAAGCGACTTGTTTCGTTTGATGCAGGTTGCCCCGGTGGATGTAGTGGCACTGTGCGATGTTGATAAACACCAGCTGAACCAGGCTGCAGACCTGGTGACCATGCGCCAGACCACAAAAAAACGGCCTGCCCTTTATGGAGATTACCGTAACCTGCTGGCGGAAACAAAGCCAGATATTGTGCTGATTGGCACGCCCGACCACTGGCATGCCCTTACTGCTATTGAGGCAATGAAGGCTGGTGCACACGTTTTTGTGCAAAAACCGGTGAGTATTGATGTAATGGAAGGGGAGGCGATGGTGGCCGCTGCCCGAAAATACAACAGGGTGGTACAAGTGGGTACCCAGCGCAGGAGTACCCCGCACTTAATTGAGGCAAAAAAGCGGGTGGTGGAAGCAGGCTTGCTCGGTAAGATTAGCCATGTGGAAATGTGCTGTTATTACCACATGCGTGCCAACGGCAACCCGCCGGTACAGGCAGTGCCTGATTTTTTTGATTATGATATGTGGACCGGCCCCGCGCCTTTACGGCCATACGATGGGTTGCCACACCGTGGCTGGTGGCGTACTTTTATGGAATACAGCAATGGGATTATAGGCGATATGTGCGTACACATGTTTGATGCAGTACGCTGGATGCTAAACCTTGGCTGGCCTAAGAAGGTTACCAGCACAGGAGGTATTTATGTTGATAAGATTGGCAAAAGCAATACGCCCGATACACAGCATGCAATTTTTGAGTACGATGGCCTTAACTGTGTTTGGCAACACCGCAGTTGGGGTACAGCACCCGACCCTGATTACCCCTGGGCCTTTATTTTATATGGAGAAAAGGGAACGCTGAAGTGCAGCCCTATGCAATACGATTTTATACCCGTTGAGGGTGGTGAAAAAATACACCGTAACGTGGTGTACGAGCGGGAGAAATACCCGGAAGACCTGCACGAGCAGGATATTGAACTGCATG
>CAZRDD010000082.1:0-14609 GCA_964598675.1 uncultured Parafilimonas sp. | reverse complement strand
GCTCGTTAATGTACACCCTGCCATCCTTTAATACTTCAAAATTAAGGGGCTCATCAAAAGCACCTTCATCGGTAAGTACCACTGGGGTAAAGCGGTTGTCTTCTGGCTTTTTGGTATCTGCTGTGGGGCTGGTTTGCCTGCACGAAAAAAGCAGCAGGCAGGCTGTTGCGGACAGCACGTACATTAACCGCAACGGCATAAGCGGACCGTTAGATTTTGGTTGCATTGTTTGTATATATTAAGAATGTAATAATCAGTTTGGTTGTACATAATCCCCCGCTTGCTTTAACATAGCCCTTACATTACTTTGTTTTACAAGCCTCGCATTTAATTGTTACAAGCAACGTTATTAACCTGCAAAAGCCTTAAAAATATGGCAATGGCAAAGCAATTAACACTAAATCAAAATCCCCTGCAGCACGGCAATAATCATTGCGTAATTAGTACGCAATAGCAATGTTAAACAAAAAATTACAGCAACTGAAAAATATTTTGCCAGCACCGTTACAGTATTGATTGCCAATTGTTTTTAAGCAAAACAAAAAAGAGGCCCCCTTAAAAAAGGGGGCCGTGTAAGCAAGTTATTCTTCGATCGCTTGCTTATGAGACATCTTCACAAATATTTTCAAATAGCTTTTATGTAAACGTTACCCGTTAAGTATAAAACCTTAACGTTAATCTTCTTTCAAAAAAAGCCTGTCAATTGTTAGCCTGCCTAAATCTCCGCCTATAAATATGCCCTGTTCTGTTACTATTGTGCATTCTGCATAGCATCCTGCGTGCCTGTACTCTTCATGTTCTGGCGTTTAAACAGCGATACATCCATTTTGCCAAAGCGGTAAGTAAAGTTTACCCTAACCAATTGCGGGTTGTTAAGCCTGTAGCTGTCCTGGTAAAAAATACCTTCCTGGTTAGATATTTGCTCGTTGGCACGTGTGCGGAAAATATCGCTCATACTAATAGAAAGTGATGCCGCATTATTTTTAAGAAAGCTCTTTTTAATGGCTATATCCATTGACCAGTTAGGCTTCATATAACCCTGTGATGAGCTTTGTGCACCACCACCCGGAGGGCCCATCATACCCTGGCCGGTGCTTACAGGCAGGTTGGTTTTGCTTTGGTAGTTGCCCGAAAGCTGTATGGTAAAGTTTTTAGGCAGTTTAAAGTTGTTGCTTACTTTGCCAAACCAGCTTAGTATAGCATCCTGCTGAACTGCACTGGCAATATTTGAGGTATTAATTTTAGACTGGTACAGGTTTAAATTGGTTGTAACATCCCACCACTTTTTAATATTATCAACCATAGTAAGCTCGGCACCGTAAGTGTAGCTTGATGTAGCGTTTACGTAAGTGTTAACCAGCAGTTTTTTGCTGTTTACATATTCCGTATCAAGATACCTGGTAATAAGGTTATCGGAGTGTTTGTAGTACACTGAGAACAACAGGGTGTTGTTGCCTTTAAATGTTTTGCTGTACGAAGCCTCTAACGAGTTGGTAAACTCTGGCACCAGGCCTGGGTTACCCCTTGTAATATTAAGGCTGTCGGTATAATCAGTATAAGGTATCAGTTGAAAGAAGTTGGGCCTGTTAACACGCCTTGAGTAATTTAACTGTACCTCCTGGTTGTTTTTTAATTTCTGGCTTAAAAATACACTTGGAAAAAGGCTGATGGGGTAAGTGTTTTTAAACTGCTTGCCTGTGTTTGTAAGCTCGCCACTGTAATCGCTGCTTTCAGCACGCAGGCCAATTTGGTAGCCAAAATCTTTAATGGAGCTTGTTACAGTAGTGTATGCCGCAAATACCTGGTCGGTATTTTTATAGTTGTTTGTACCACTTGACTGTTTAATAAGGTTGTTGGGGTCTATACCTACATAAATATCGTTGTTATTGGTGGTTTTGCGTATTTGCGCCCTTAAACCAGCTTCTAATTTTGTTTTTTTGGTTATTGGGTTTACATAGTCTGTTTGTATGGTAAAAAAGTCGTTACCGCCGTTTGATAACTGCTGCTGGTATACTGTGCCAAGCGCATCATCTTTAGCAGAGTAGTTGGCGGTGTTGTACATGGAGTTACCACTGTTTTTGCCGGAAAAAATGTTTCCATCGGCTGTCCATTGTTCGCCTTCTTTTGCAAAATTGTGCACCATGCCAAACTGCACACCGGTGGCATTAAATGTTCTTGAGCCAGATGTGTTACGCTTGTAGTAGTTAAGCAGGCTGCCATCGCTGGTGTTGAGACTGTCGGATGTTATTACTGAGTTTGGCTTAAACTCGCCATGTACCCTTATACCCGCCAGCGATAAAGTAGTGCGGTTGGTTAAGTAATAATCAACACCCAACCTGCCAAATATAAAGGCACCGTGTGTTTTATCAATGGTGCTTTGGTATACATGCGATGGGTCGGTACCGTAAGTGTAACGGTCAGTCGTAGCCGTGTTCTTATTACGCATAGCATTTACCATAGTGGCTGCCGATACATTAAACTTGCCCTGCCTTATGTTAAAATTGCCGCCGCCGTTTACGCCACCCCTGGTATCAACACCAGCCATAAGGTTACCGTTGTAGCCCGATTTTTTGTTTTTCTTCAATACAATGTTTAAAATACCGGCATTACCACCGCTGGCATCGTACTTGGCCGAAGGGTTGGTAATTACCTCAACGCTCTGTATGGCATCAGCTGGTATTTGGTCTAATGTAAGGGTGGTGGGCCTGCCATCAATGTAAATGGTTGGCGAGGCATTGCGCAGCTTTACATTACCGTCAATATCTACCTGAACGGAGGGTACGTTACGCATAACATCCAGCGCTGTACCGCCTGCGCTTACAATGTTTTTATCTACATTAAATGTTTTTTTGTCAATATCCATTTTAAGGCTGCTGGCGCTTGAGCTAACTGTAACATTTTGAAGCTGCTGTGCATCTTCAATAAGTTTAATGTTGCCCAGGTCTTTATCAATGCCATTAAGCATACTGCTCATGGCCGCCATTGGGTTGGCGGAGTTTGCGGCAGGTTTTGCACCGCCCATATTCATTTGAAAGCTTACAGCCTGTTCGTAGGGTTTAAAACCTACTGCGGTTATTTTAAGCTTTAAAGGGCCGAACATGGGCAGGTCTTCAAAATTAAACTCACCTTTTGCAGTGGCGTTCATTGCTTTAAGCAATACTTCTTTTTTCTTTTTGGTGGCAGTGTCAAATTTGTTTTGCAGTAAAACCACCGATGCATCGGCAATAGGTTTGCCTGCACTGTCTACAATTTTGCCATATACATGGCCTATATTCATAGCACCCTGCTGCGCTTTGCCGCTGGCAGCCCCGGGAAACTGGGCTTTTACCTGTAAGGTGACAATTAAAATTAGTGTTGCGAGTAATAACTTTCTCATAGTCTTAAACGTTTGTGCTTGCTGCTGCTTTAGTATCATTTGTACAGCAAAAATACCTGCCTGTTATTTAATTAAGGGTTTAAATGAGACAACAGGATAAAATGTTGCGACAAAAAGCAAAAAAAGCTGAGAAGCGGTAAAAAGTTAAAAAAGAAATCCCGTTCCGGCTGGGGAACGGGATTTGCCTGGTTTATATAGTATAAATTAGTTATTGCGGCATATCGAATATCTTGGGGTCGATGTCGCTGTTAACGGTAATTTTTTTAACGGTAGTGGTCATAGAAAACATGGTGCCATAAGCAATTTCCATTGCGTAAGCTGATGTAATACCAGAATCTGACTTTCTGAAGTCGGAAAAAGTGGTGGTGATATCAATAGCAGTACCCATCATGTTTGCTGTGGTAACGGCCTTATCTATTTGGTAATTAGTGGTGTTAATGTAATAAACGGTAGCGGTTTTTGCCGGGTTGGTAAGGGCCAGTTTGTAGTCGCTTCCTTCTGTACCCTGCAATTCCACTGTATAGCCATGGGCTGCGTAATCCAAAAAAGGGTCCACATACAGCGATGATTTGGCCTGGTTGTACTGCTCATCAGGCGTTGCCTGTGCGCTGCCGCCGGTTTGTGGGCTTATCGCCCAGCCGCCCTTATCGGTAAGTGCCTGTACCACTTTTTGGCCCATCATTTCAGTTTCCATTTTATAGCCCTTTCCTGCCAGCAGTGTTAACGTAGCCGGGGCGTCGTTGCCCATTGCGTTGATGGAGGCATCAATAACCAGCGATTTTATTTGGTTTAGCTTATCCTTACCGCCAACAGCATCCAGGTGTTTGTTAATTATATCATCGGCTGTTTGTGCATTAACTGTTAAACCAGCCACTAAAAATGCACCTGCAGATAACATTGTTTTAAATAGATTCATTTTTTTAGTTTTTGTTTATGAATGTTTGTTTAGTATATATAGTTTTTTACAAGGCTAAAGTAATTTTTAAGGCAATAGTTGTTTTAAAATTTTTATAAGCGGCAACATTACCACTTTGGGTATGCCTTTATTTATATGGCTTTTACATGCTGTTTCGTAGTGCTATTTGGGTGCCGGTAATTGGTAAAACGGCCTATTGCCCGGTTTTGCCTGTAAGGGCCGCCATTTCCTCCCGGTAATTTTCGCCCACCGGTACCTCAAGGTCGCCAATAAAAACACTGTTTTTCATAACAGCGGTAATGCTGGCTATTGAAACTATGTACGATTTGTGTATGCGCAAAAAGCCCGTTCGCGGCAACTCCTCCTCCATAGCCTTCATGCTCATGCGGGTAACAATGGGCCTTTGGGTGCTTTTAAGGTGTATTTTTACATAATCCTTAAGGCCCTCTACCCAAATAATATCGTCCGTTACTATTTTAAGCAGTTTGTAATCTACATTCACAAAAAAATAGCCGTGGTAGGTAACCGGGTCTTTTGTTTTTGCTGTTTTAAGTTCATGCAAATCCCATGCCTTATTACAGGCTTTTAAAAACCTGTCGAACCCAACGGGTTTTACTAAATAATCGGTAACATCAAGGTTAAAGCCCTGCAGCGCATATTTTTCGTAGGCGGTAATTAAAATTATCATTGGTTTAACCGCCAGGCTTTGTATAAACTGCAGGCCTGTAAGGCCGGGCATTTGAATATCCAGAAAAATAAGGTCAACCGGTTGTTGCTGAAGCACTTTTATGGCTTCAAAGGCGTTTGAGCATTTGGCCACAAGCTGCAGGTAAGGTACTTTGCTAATATTATCTTCCAGCAGTTCAAGGGCAAGCTCCTCATCGTCTATAGCAATACATTTTAGCATTAGTGCATATTTAGCTGTAACGAAACTAAAAACCAGTTATCGCTGGTGGTAATCCAAAGGTTATGGTTTTTGCCATATAGCAGGCTTAAGCGCCTTTTTACGTTGGTTAAACCAATACCCGAGGTTTTATCTTTTTCTTCAACCGTTGTGTTGTTAAACTTATTGCGTACCGTAAAGTTGAGGATATTATTTTCTGCTTTCAAAGAAATTTCAATAACGGCATCTTCAATCATGCCTGTGCCGTGCTTAAAAGCATTTTCAACAAACGGTATCAGCAACATAGGTTCCACCTCGTAGTGGCCATCGCTTACTTGTACATTAACGTTAACCTTGACTTTTTTGCCAAAACGTTGCTGCTGAAGGTCAATATAACTTTGCAGGTACTCAATCTCCCTGTCTAAAGGCACTTTTTCCTCATCGGTTTCGTACAGCATATACCGCATCAGAGAGGAGAGCTTTATAAGCGATGGTTCCAGCAGGTCGCTTTGTTTGCGGGCCAGCGATACCATGTTATTAAGCACATTAAACATAAAGTGCGGACTAACCTGGCTGCGCAAAAAGGCAAGTTCGGTTTTAAGGTTTTCGTTTTCGCGGTCTTTGGCCAGTTTGTCTAAACGCATCCTGTCTTCAATAAACTGGTAGGCGGTGCTGCTTACCAATATAAAAAGGTAAGGAAAAACATGAAAGGTAATAAACCCGGCAATGCTGTAGGGCCTGTGGTCGGGTTCAAGAAAAAGCCAGAAGAAAAAGCGGTCTGCCGCCATAAGTATTACAATAAACAGCAACTGCGATAAAATATACAGCCAAAACCTTTTTTTGTAAATGTACCGGGGTATTAGTACATAAGCATTTACGTAAAAAAAGCCAATCCACACAACGGCAGTACAGCTGTAAAGGTAAACCCAGTCGTAATGGGGCTTCTCCTGCGGGTGTTGCTTGTTGCCGTAGGAGGTAGGTAATATAAAAGGCAGAGAAAACATAAGTATCCAAACAAGTGAGTGTAGTATAACCTGTACCCATTTATTAGAATACCATGGTAATTTATTGTGCATAACAGTAATGTGTTTTACAGGCCACCAGTTTATTTTGCAGGTGCGGCGGCACTATGCGCCACACATTATTCTGAAGGGTGCTGCTTTGTTAAATAAAAGTGAACTGTGCTGCCAAAGTACCAACTATTTGATATTCCAGCGCCAAACAAGGGCAAATTCTGCGACATAAGAGGCAAATGTTGATACCAAAAGGCGTGCGGTTTGCTGTGATGAGCGGTAAAATGGCTGGATGGGTGTGGGGGAGGGGTAATAGATGTCTTAAAAAACACCAGCTGATAAAGGTTGGTTTATCAGCCGGTGATGGTTTTTTCTGTGGCCTCGACAGGAATCGAACCTGTATCTGGAGCTTCGGAAACTCTCATACTATCCATTGTACTACGTGGCCAAATGGGTGCAAAAGTAGCGGTTTAATGTGGTGGTAACAAAAACATTCGTGTGCCGGGGCAAACAGGCTACGTTAACGGGCGTTACAGCTTCTCTTAAACCAGGCCAGTGCCCAGTGAACAACCGGTTAAGGCGTGGTTTGCACTTTTAGGGTAACGGTGGCATTATCGCTTAATACCATGCTGCCGCCGCCTACGCCAAAGTCGCGCCGGTTAAGGTTAAAGCTGCCCTGGAACAAATAGCCGCTGCCAGATGGGGTTACCGTAATGGGGAAGCTAACTGATTTTGTTACGCTTTTTATAGTAAGGTTGCCGGTAATGCTGGTTGCAGAAACGGCTGTGCTGGCAAAACTGATGGTTGGGTATTTGGCTGCATCAAAGTAATCGGCCTCTTTTAAATGGCTGTCGCGCATTTCGGTGCCGGTATTAATAGTGTTTACATCAACCGTGGCGTTTATTTGCGAGGCGGCGGGGTTGGCTGCATCCCATTTAATGGTGCCTTTTAAACCTGCCAGGCTGCCTTTGGTGTTGATGCCAAAGTTTTTAATGCTAAAGGTTACAGCACCATCGCTGTCAGCTGGTTTAAGGTTAACGGTAGTAAATGCAAAAATGGCCGACAGGACTGCTATAGAAAGGATAATTTTTTTCATACGAAACTTTTCTGTTTTGCAAATAGAAACAATCTGACCAGCAAAACGGTTGCCAGTTTTATTATAAAATGTTAAAATAGTCCATGGCTCATGGTCCATTGTCCATGGTAAAGGCAGGGAGGGGGAAGAAAGTCCATAGCCCATGGCCGATAGCCCATGGTTAAAGCCGGTAGGGAGGTGGGAATTTCAAACGAAAAAATTGCCGGGTATAATGTTGTTACCCGGGCTAAGAACAATAAATAGGTATTTTAATGCCTTTAGCACCCGTTTACATTTGCCCGGTACAGCCAGCCTGTTTAAGCGCTGTTAAAATTAAAAGCCTTGTTTGTTTGCCAAAACTGCAAGCCAGTGATTGTTTTTTTTGTGGTAGGGTGGGCTGTATGCCCTTACAGCATTGCATTACAGGTAATTGTTCTTAAAATAAGGGGTTGGTAAAAAAGGGTATTCATAAAAAATGTTTATGAGTTGAATAAAAAATATTTATGTATTTATATGGGTTGGCTGAAACATTTTTGCCGATGAAAATACCTTTATAACAATGGCACACACCGGCGTATCGCTAACCGCATCATTAAAAAAGCTTCACAGCATTCTGCTGCTCGATAAAAGAGATATTGCAGTTACTTATATGTTTTCCATTATGGCGGGGCTGGTACAGCTATCGTTGCCATTGGGCATACAGTCTATTATAAGCTTTGTATTAACGGGTTCAATATCAGCCTCTATTGTAGTATTAACAGGCATGGTGGTGTTTGGGGTTTTTATTAATGGGCTGCTGCAGGTAAGGCAACTGCAGATTATTGAGAAGGTAAAGCAAAAAATATTTGTACGCTACTCCCTTGAGTACAGCTACCGCCTGCCCATGCTAAATATTGAAAAGCTGGATAATGAATATTTACCCGAGCTTGTTAACCGTTATTTTGATAATGTATCGCTGCAAAAAGGCATTGACAAAATATTAATAAGTCTGCCTGCGGCTGTTATACAGGTGTTGCTGGGGTTAATACTGCTGGCATTTTATCACCCCGTATTTATTGCTTTTGGCTTTGTGCTTATTATTATTGTACTGGCCATTATACGCTTTACATCGCCCAAGGGGCTTGCCACAGCTATTAATGCAAGCGGTTACAAATATGCCGTAGCTGCCTGGCTGCAGGAAATTGCACGCAATGTAAAAACCTTCAAATATACCAGGGGCGCTACTTTTCAAATGGAAAAAACCGATGCACTGGTTGGCGAGTACCTTAGCTCGCGCACAAGCCATTTTAAAATATTGCTCAGCCAGTTTTGGAGCCTTATTTCCTTTAAAATTATCATAACAGCCGCCATGCTTATTATAGGCTCGTACCTGCTAATAACACAGCAAATAAATGTGGGCCAGTTTATAGCATCGGATATTGTTATCATAGCCATTATAGGCTCTATCGAAAAAATAATTACCAACCTGGATGCGGTGTACGATGCACTTGTTTCCGTTGAAAAGCTAAGTGTTGTTACCGATGCCGAAACAGAGCATGGCGGCACATTGCCGCTGCCTGCCGAAGCTAAAGGCGTAAGCGTACAGTTTAAAAATGTGCAGTTTGCTTATGGCAATGACTTGCCTGTGCTCAGTAATGTAAACTTTAGTATACAGGCAGGGCAAATGGTGCAGCTTAAGGGTGCATCGGGCGCAGGTAAATCTACCGCGCTAAGGTTGTTAACCGGCGCATTTAAAAACTACCAGGGGGAGGTGTTGATTGATGATATACCCGTGGCCAATTACCAGCTTGAAAGCCTGCGCAGCAATACCGGTATTTTGCTTGGCAGCCAGGATATTTTTAAGGCCACCCTGCTGCAGAATATTACCATTGGCAACCCCAATATAAGCATACAGCAGGTAACACAACTGGCGGGCCTTTGCGGCCTTGATGCCTTTGTAAAAGCAAGCCCCAACGGTTACGATACAGTGCTGCTGCCCTTAGGCAATAAGCTGCCCAATACGGTACGCAAAAACATTTTGCTTTTAAGGGCATTGCTGGGCAATACGCGCCTGCTGTTGCTTGAGGAGCCTTTCAGCCACCTGGCACAGCCTTATAAAAGCAACGTACTAAATTATATTAAGCATCAAAAAAATGCAACAGTCATTATTGCCTCGCAGAATGATGATGAATTAAGCAATACTTGCAACAAGGTAATTACCCTGTAAACAACACCCTTACAGCTATATAAAACAGAATATATGAGCGGTTTTTTACACACAGAAACTGAAACAATTGCAACGCAAAGCCGTTTTGCAAGCTTTGGTAAAATATACAGGTTTAATAAAAAAAGCCACATAAAGCGGTGGCTTTGGGCCATATTAATATTGCTGGTGGTTACATTGGTACTGCCGTGGACACAAAACATACGCGCCAAAGGCACTGTTACCACCATACGGCAGGAGCAAAGGCCCCAGGAGCTAAACACCATTATTGGCGGCCGCGTGGTAAAATGGTATGTAAAGGAGGGCGATTTTGTAAAAGCGGGCGATACTGTTTTGCAACTGGGCGAGGTAAAGGCCGAGTATTTTGATACCGCTTTACTGGCCCGCACCCAGCAGCAGATTGATGCCAAGCAGCAAAGCATTGAAGGCTATAAAAGTAAGGCCGTTACGGCCGAAAGCCAGGTGGAAGCGCTAATAAAAGGCCAGGCGTTAAAGCTGCAGTACCTGGATAATAAACTAAAACAGCAGCAGCTTAAAGTTACCAGCGATAGTACCGACGTTATTGCGGTAAACAACGAGCTTACGGTGTACAAAAGGCAGATTGATGCGGCACAGGTGATGTTAGACAGCGGGGCCATATCGCTGGTGGAGTTTGAAAAAAGAAGGGTGGCTTACCAAAATGCGCTGGCAAAAAAAATAAGTACCGAAAACAAGTTTTACCAGGGCCGCCAGGAGCTTATTAACCTGGCCATTGAAAAAAACAGCACCGTACAGGAGTATACCGATAAAATTGCCAAGGCTGATGGTGATAAATATTCGTCACTGTCAAGTGCGGCATTATCGCAGGGGGATGTGGCAAAGCTGCAAAACACGTATGCCAGGGACGGTGCGAGGAACAAACTGTACTACGTAACCGCCCCGCAGGATGGCCAGGTGGTAAAAGCCCGCAAGGCAGGCATTGGCGAAATGCTTAAAGAGGGCGAGATGATTGTAGAAATTGTACCCACCAGCATACAGTACGCGGTTGAAATGTTTGTTGAGCCAATGGATATACCCCTTATAAACCTGGGCCTGAAAGTGCGTTTTGTGTTTGATGGTTTTCCGGCTATTGTGTTTAGCGGGTGGCCCAAAAACAGTTACGGTACGTTTGGCGGAAGAGTGTGTGCTATTGAAAGCTCGGCGGGGGATGATGGCAAGTTCAGGGTGCTGGTTAGCGAAGACCCCGATGAAAAAAAATGGCCTGAACAATTGCGCATTGGCGGTGGGGCAAATGGTATTGCCCTGTTAAAAAATGTACCTATTTACTACGAGCTGTGGCGTAATATAAACGGATTTCCTGCCGATTTTTATAAGCCCGCCCCCTACAAAAGCGATGATAAGGCTAAAGATAAAAAGGCTAAATAAACTATGTATAAACATATACCACTAATAACGGCACTGCTAATGGTGTGTGCTACGGCCTTTGGCCAGCAGCAAACCGTTGTTTTTACCCAACAGGATTTTATTGCGCAGGTTAAAGCCTGGCACCCGGTGGCGCGGCAGGCCAATATACAAATGGAAAAAGCCAACGCGCAACTGCTGGCTGCCAGGGGCGGGTTTGACCCCACCCTGGCCTTTGATGCCAACCGTAAAACCTTTGATGGTAAAAACTATTATTATCATACCAACCCGCAGCTTACAGTACCCCTGCCGGTAGGTAATATTAAAACGGGTATTGAAGAAAACGGCGGCGCAAACCTTACGCCCGAGGTTACCAAAGGCAAAACAAGCTACCTGGGCGTGGAGCTGCCCCTGGCCAATGGCCTGCTGATTGATAAAAGGCGCGCCACTTTACGCCAGGCCAAACTGCTGGTTAACCAAACGGAGCAGGAAAGGCAGCTTGTGCTGAATAATTTAATTTACGAAGCCAGTACCGCTTACCTGCAATGGGCAGCAAGCTACCAGCAATATAAATTATATCAGCAGTTTACCAATGTAGCCAGCAACAGGCTGCGCCTTATGCGTGTTGCTTACACCAATGGCGACCGTGCTATAGTTGATACGGTTGAGGCTTTTGTGCAGTTGCAAAACTACCAGCTACAGCAGGCTGATGCTGCCCTTAAACTAAACAATGCGGGGTTTGACTTGAGCAATTACCTGTGGGCCGAAGGCGATAAAGCCTACCAGTTGCCCGAGCAGTACCTGCCGGATACCACGTTGTTTGCCACCCCCGCAAATACATTGCTGGCGCAACAGCTTATTGATGAATCTGCTGGTAAAAACCCTGCATTAAAGGTGTACGATTATAAGCTGGCGGGCCTTGAAACAGAGCGTAAACTAAAGCAGCAATACCTGCTGCCATACATATCCTTAAAAGCCAACCTGCTTAATAAGGATTATTATGCACTTAAAAACATAAGCACCAGTTTTATACAAAACAACTATGCCTGGGGTATTGATGTTAAAATGCCGCTTTTTTTTGCGCGAGGCAAGGGGCGAGTATAAAAAGGCCCAGCTAAAAATACAGGAAACCAACCTGGAGCTTTTAAACAAGCGTCAACAGACTGATAATAAAATACGCAGTTATGTAAACGAGTTCACCACCCTTAACAGCCAGTTGCAAACAACACAAAGCATGTATAAAAACTACCAGTTACTGCTGCGCAGCGAGGAACTGAAGTTTATGCAGGGCGAAAGCTCGCTGTTTTTGGTAAACAGCCGCGAAACGAAAGTGATTGAGATACTGCAAAAACAAATTGACCTTACCACAAAAATGTATAAAGCAAAGTATGCTGCGGAGTTGGCGGCAGGTGTAATGAATTAACAGGATTAACAGGGAGTTGTTTACAGGGATAAATCTACCTGCCAAAAATCTTTCTTATTGCTACGGGTAGAAAAATACCGGTGGGCATGGAGGCCATTATACCAAGCTCCTGCAACAGGTTGGTTTCGTTATCGAGAAAGCGGAGAATGGTTGCAGGGGGCATTTTTTTAAACAGCCGGGTAAAAATGGCATCGCCAGGCATTTTGCCCGTGTTGATGATGTGCAGCAAAATACTATCGTATAAATGAAAGCGTTTGCTTAGCAGTGCATCACCCGCCAGGGGAGGGCGGCCACCGGCCAACGCTTTAACAATGCCCGCTGTTTGCTTCTGTATAAACTGAAAGGTAAACCCGCTGCTGGCTTTTGTTTGGCCACCGGCTGTGCCTTTAAAAACAATGCGGCCATCACTGCGCGTAAATTGATGGTCTGTCATGGGTATTACGCCAAACTCTTCCTCTGTAATTGTATAAGGCTGCGTGGTAATGTATTGGCTTATATAAGCTTTAAGGCCCTCGTTGTATTCATTACCAGGCAGCACCGTGGGCGAAACAAGGGTGTACTCCACCAGGGCTTTGTTGGGGGCCACCGGCAGTACATAAACAAACGTAGTGCCTGCCTGCTGGCTTACCCTAAAATCCATAAAAGTGGCTTCTGCCTGGTTAAAAACATTGGTGGGGGTTTCAATAACCCAGCCTTTAAAATGTTGTAGCAGTGTTGTAGCCCGGCCTGTGCTGTTTATACCACCTTGTGGCAACAGGCTGCTAAATATGTATTGGGCAAAATACTGCTGCCCGCTTACCACTGCATACGCCAGGTTGTTTTGGTTGGCGCATTGGGTAATGGTACCGTAAACAAAGGTTATGTTGGGGTGTTGGGCCGCCTGTGTTAGTACATGGCTGTAAAAATCGGCCGCCCTTATCATTTTATAACTGTAGGGCGCAATGTTAAACGCACTGCTGAAGCCGGTGGCATAAAAATTTAACTGTTGCCAGCGGTGGTGTACTATGGGCTCAAAAAAGCCGGGGCCGGTTTCCCAAAAGCACCAGGTGCGGTCGTTTTTGGTTTTGGCTTGCTGGTCAATCACCAAAATTTGTTTACTGGCAAAAAAGGGTTTTTTCATCATACGCGCCAGCAGGCTTAAACCTGCACAGCCTGCACCTGCAATAATATAATCGTAAATGGGTGGCGGCAATTTTTTGTGTGATGAATTTTTATGGATAGTTGATTAACAGCCTGGGTGGGCAACCTTTGCATTGCTGATGGCGGTTATGCCGTACAAGTGTGCGACGCAACCGCAGCCGGTATGGGTTATGCCGTTGGCTTCACCCTGTTTTTTTGTATTTGCTCATCGCGGCGCACTTTGTCCCAGTATTTTTTGGCTACCAGTAACATGCCAAAGCTTTCGCCATCGTGTTTTTCCAAATACTTGTGATGCATTTTATGTGCCCAGCGTATGGCCCTTACATAGCGGCTTTTGCTGTGGGTAAATATTTTAAAGCGCTGGTGTATAATAAGGTCGTGTACCAAAAAGTAGGCTGCGCCGTACATGGCAATGCCGCTGCCAATGCTTACCACCCACCAGGCCTGGTGCATGCTGCCCAGCATAATGCACAGCCAGCTTGGTATGGCAAATATTACAAAGAAAGCATCGTTTTTTTCAAAAAAGCCATCATTCTTTTTATGGTGGTCTTCGTGCAGGTACCATAAAAAGCCGTGCATAATGTATTTATGGGTAAGCCAGGTTATGCCTTCCATGGCAAAAAAAGTGGCCAAAGCTATAAAGGGGTAAATTATCCAGTTCATAAAAAAGTTTGCAGTATTAAAAAAAACAATAACTGAATGATAAACAAATGTACAGCGAATTGGTTGTGTTTACTAAAAGGCAGCAGGCGCATTAAAAGCAGCAACAGCGCACTAACAGCAAACCAGCAAATGTAATTGTACAGGGGTATGGTGTTGTTTTGCCATTGCCAAAAGCCCAGTTTAACAGCTACAGGCTCAAGCACCCAATCGAAAAAAGTGGTAAGCATGGCAGCATCTGCCGTAAAGGAAAATACCTGCATGGCGGTTGAAAGCTGCACCTCATCGCCCATTAATTTTTTTTGCAGCCAATGGCTGAACATATACGTGCAGCAGCCAGCACAGTACACTATGGTAAACCAGTTTGCCCCAATAAGCCAGGGTACGCCATAAAACTTTGCACCCAGCACCGTGCCATAGCTGTAATGGCCAAACAGCCAGCCGGTGTTTACGCCTGTAAGCTCCACCACCAGGCCGGTTATATATGCCACAGCCACAAAAAGGTAAAACCATTTGTTTTTAGCGGTTTGCGTAATTACC
>CAZRDD010000081.1:0-14729 GCA_964598675.1 uncultured Parafilimonas sp. | reverse complement strand
GCCTGGCTAACGGTGCCAGGCTTTGCTGATATTATTTCAAACACCCCGGCGGAGGTAATTAAATACACCATCATGTTTGGTGTGCTGTGGGGTATTGGCGGCTTAACGTATGGGTTAGGGGTACGGTATTTGGGCATGTCGCTGGGTAATTCGGTTGTGCTTGGCTTTTGTTCTGCATTCGGGGCACTGGTGCCATCGCTGTATTACAATTTTGTACATACACCTGGTAAAACAACGTTTAACGATTTGCTTAATACCTCCTGGGGGCGCATTGTGCTGCTGGGGGTAATTGTATGCCTTTTAGGCATTTATATTTGCGGCAGGGCAGGGGTATTGAAGGAAAAAGAACTGCCGGAAGAGGAAAAGAAAAAAAGCGTGGCAGAGTTCAGCCTGGTAAAAGGGTTGATTGTGGCCATTGTTTCGGGTATTTTAGGTGCCTGTTTCGATTTGGGTGTTGAGGCTGGCAAGCCAATGGCAGAGGCTGCTGTAAGGGCTGGCTTTAACCCATTGTATCAAAACAATGTTACCTATGTTGTATTGCTTTGGGGCGGGCTGGCCACCAATTTTATTTGGTGTATGATATTAAATGCCCGCAACAAAACCTACAGCGATTATGGTAACAGTAAAACTCCTCTGGGCAAAAACTACTTGTTTTCAGCACTGGCAGGTACTACCTGGTTTATGCAGTTCTTTTTTTATGGCATGGGCGAGAGCAAGCTTGGCAATGGTGCAAGCTCCTGGATTTTACACATGGCCTTCATCATACTGGTGGCCAATTTATGGGGCATTTCGTTAAATGAATGGAAGGGGGTTAGTATTAAAACAAAACGCACGATAACGGCAGGCATCCTCACCATTATTCTTTCCGTGTTGCTGGTGGGCTACGGCAATTATTTAAAACCTTAAATTTTCAGGACTTCAATAAGTGACAATTATTCTACTAAAAGAAATTTTGACAATGCTGCTGTTTTAACTGGCCGTCGCACGGCCAGGTGGGTGGCAAAAAACAAATAATGTATGAAGAACAATCAAACAGGTACATTTCAATATTCGGCAGCAAGTGAAAGCGGAGGGGATAACCGGGGCTTTAAACACGTAAGTTACCTGTGGGACGATGCCAAAGCTGCTGAACTTGGCCGGGATGAAGTGGCATTGCTCGTTTACAGGTCAAACCTGCTGGGAGCTGATTTGAGGTTGACCAATTATGGCGGTGGCAACACAAGCTGCAAGGTAATGGCAAAAGACCCGTTAACTGGCAAAGGGGTAGAAGTGATGTGGGTAAAAGGCAGCGGCGGCGACCTTGGCACCATGAAAAGGAATGGCCTTGCAGCATTGTATGCTGACAGGTTGCGCAGTTTAACCAATGTATATCGTGGTATTGAGTTTGAAGACGAGATGGTGGAACTGTTTAACCATTGCATTTACGACCTTGCTTCCAAAGCCCCATCTATTGACACACCTTTGCATGGTTTTTTACCGTTTAAGCATATTGATCACCTGCACCCGGATGCAGCTATAGCTATTGCAGCAGCAAAAGATGGCAAAAAAATTACCCATGAGCTTTTTAATGGCACCATTGGTTGGGTAGAATGGCAGCGCCCAGGTTTTGACCTTGGGCTTAAATTAAAACAGTGCCTGGATGAGAACCCCGGTATAAGGGGTATTATGCTTGGCTCTCACGGTTTGTTTACCTGGGGCGATACCGCCTACGAAAGTTATATTAACACATTGGAGGTAATTGAAAAATGTGCGCAATACCTGGAAGATAATATTGGCAAAACGGCTCCCGTTTTTGGTGGCCAGGTTTTACAATCACTCTCTAAGGAAAACAGGCTGCAGAAAGCAGCACAGCTTGCGCCAGTGTTAAGGGGCCTGTGCTCCGAAGCTGTGGTAAAAAACAATCCTTCGGGCGGGGGGATGATTGGCCACTTTACCGATGATGACAGGGTGCTGGAGTTTATAAATTCCAAAGACCTGGGCAGGCTGGCCCCTATGGGTACCAGTTGCCCCGACCATTTTTTGCGCACTAAAATAAGCCCGCTGGTGCTGGGTTTAACCGCTGATGAGGATGTTACTGATGCGGAAGCTGTAAAGCAAAAACTTATCCCACAGTTTGTGGCCTACCGGCAGATGTATGCAGACTATTACAATACCTGCAAACACAGCAACAGCCCGGCCATGCGCGACCCTAACCCCGTGGTAATACTCTATCCCGGTGTTGGCATGTTTACATTTGCTAAGGATAAACAAACCGCCAGGGTGGCTGGCGAGTTTTATATAAATGCTATTAATGTAATGAAGGGTGCTGAGGCGGTAAGCGAATACACATCGTTACCGCGCCAGGAAGCTTTTAATATTGAATACTGGTTGCTGGAGGAAGCCAAGCTGCAACGTATGCCAAAGCCTAAAGCATTAAGCGGCAGGGTGGCATTAATTACCGGCAGCGCAGGCGGCATAGGCAAAGCCATTGCTAAAAAGTTTGCCAACGAAGGGGCCTGTGTGCTGATAAATGATAATGATGAGCAAAGGCTTGCCACTGCAAAGGAGGAGTTTAACAAGCAGTATGGTAAGGATGTTTATGCTGCAGCAATACTGGATGTAACCGTTAAAGCCACCATTGATAAGGCTTACGAAACCGCGGCCCTTGCTTTTGGCGGGGTGGATATAGTGGTAAACTGTGCCGGTATCTCCATTTCAAAACCCATAGAGGAACATACAGAGCACGACTGGGATTTTTTGTACGACATATTGGTGAAGGGCCAGTTCCTGGTAACACAGGCCGGTGCGGCTATTATGCGCAAACAGGGCTTTGGTGGCGACGTGCTGAATATAGTGAGTAAAAACGCCCTTGTTAGCGGGCCTAATAATGCCGGGTACGGCAGCGCTAAAGCGGCGCAGTTGCATTTAAGCAGGCTGAATGCCGCCGAATTGGCCAAAGATAAAATAAGGGTGAACGTGGTAAACCCGGATGCGGTAATATCCGATAGTAAAATATGGGCTGGTGCCTGGGCCGAAGGCCGCGCCAAGGCTTATGGGGTAACCGTGGCAGAACTACCCGCTTATTACGCCAAGCGCACTTTGTTGAATGAAATTATTTTGCCGGAGGATATTGCCAATGCCTGCTTTGCCTTTATCGGTGGCCTGCTGCACAAATCAACCGGTAACGTGCTTAACGTAGATGGTGGGGTGGCGATGGCCTTTGTAAGGTAAAATATGGCAATTATGTAAAAGCGCAGGGTACCGGTTTTTTGTGGATGGGTTTATTAAAGAACATTTATCGGCAAAAAACTTGTATTCTGTGTTTTTTGTAAAAATAAACGCAATTTCAGTGGCGATTTACCATTGGTAGTGGGTATTTTAAAATTGTGTTTCTGCTTGTTGTACCTGATACGGCCCTACGGAAAAATACAAACAATATGCAACGGATTGCTTTTACCATGAAACTATACGCAGGTTATGCCGAAGAATATAAGCGGAGGCATGCAGCCTTGTGGCCCGACCTGGAAAAGCTGCTTAAAGGGGCTGGAATTGAAGAGTATTCCATTTTTTTAGAGGAAAGCAGCAATACTTTGTTTGGCTATTTGCGCATTACAGACCCATTACAGCTTGATTTACTGCCGGAAAATGAAGTAATGAAACGCTGGTGGGCTTTTATGAAAGATATAATGGAAACCAATCCCGATAATTCGCCCATATCCATCCCTTTAAACGAAGTTTTTTATTTGCCATAAATTATTGAACGCCTGTTATATGAAATCAATTTCATCTTTGTTTCTTTCACTGTTTTTGGTTATTATCAGCCATGCCCAGCAAAAAGTAATTCCTCTTTACAATGGCCCGGCACCTGGCTCAGAAAACTGGACCTGGCACGAAGGCGTTAGCGACACTAATATGTTTAACACCAAAATAGTGTATAACGTTTCCAGTCCCAGCCTTACTGTTTTTCCGCCCCAGGGTGCGGGTAATGGTACTGCTGTGATTATTTGCCCCGGCGGAGGTTTTCATACCCTCTCTATCAACAGCGAAGGAAACGATGTGGCTGAATGGCTAAGCAAAAGGGGTATTACCTGTTTTGTGCTTAGGTACAGGCTTGCCCACAGCCTTACCAACGACCCTGTAAAGGAGCTTGTTGCAGCTATGGGAGGTGATATAAAAAAGTTTAATGACGAAATAGCTGGTATCATTACCCTTGCTATGGCAGATGCGAGAACTGCTATTGCTTATGTGCGGCAACATGCTGCTGAATATGGAATAGCTCCCAACAAAATAGGGATTATTGGTTTTTCTGCCGGTGGTACATTGGCCGGTGGGACGGCATTTAATTATACGCCTGCTGATAAACCAGATTTTACTGCCCCTATATACAGCTATATGCCGCCAGAACTGGTTACGGAGGTAGCCAAAGATGCACCGCCCATGTTTTTAACAGCCGCTACTGACGATCAATTACACCTTGTACCAGGCAGCCTTATGCTTTACAATAAATGGCTTGCTGCCGTCAAGCAGGTGGAGTTGCACCTTTTTGAAAAAGGAGGGCATGGCTTTGGTATGCGTCAACAAAATATACCAACCGATAAATGGATTGAACGCTTTGGCGACTGGTTACAGCAAAAAGGACTGTTGACCCCGCCAGCCGGGGCCCCGGAAGACTGGCCAAATTTAAATCGGTTTGCTTCCGATAATGACAGCGTAAAAACTTTACCCATTTCGCCAAAACGGGTGGTTTTTATGGGTAACTCCATTACAGAAGGCTGGCTGGGGCATGACCCTGCTTTTTTTACCGGCAGGCAGTACATAAACCGTGGCATAAGTGGCCAAACAACACCCCAGATGGTATTACGCTTCAGGCAGGATGTTGTTGACCTTAAGCCTGCCGTGGTGGTGATACTTGCTGGTACCAACGATATTGCAGGTAATACCGGCCCAACTACGCTGGAAACCATTTTGGGTAATATTGCCACTATGGCCGAACTGGCAAAAGCCCATAAAATAAAGGTTGTGTTGTCGTCCGTACTGCCAGCCTACGATTACCCTTGGAAGCCCGGCCTGGAGCCTGCCGGAAAAATTGTGAAGCTTAATGCTATGATAAAGGAGTATGCCGCCAAAAATAATTTTGTGTATCTTGATTATCATTCGGCAATGGCCGATGCCCGCAATGGGTTGCCAGCTTCGTTATCTCCTGATGGTGTGCATCCTAACCTGGCGGGTTATAAAATAATGGAACCTCTTGTTGAAAAAGCTATTAGTGCAGCGCTAAAATAAACGTAAAGGCCGCCGTAAGCTAAAGCCTTTTATTACATGGAAGCCAAATACTTAAATAATCACCTGGCCATATATTTTTTGTCTACAAGCTCGTTGTATTCAGGGTGCCGTTTTAAAAAGGCGCCCACAAACGGGCAGTACACCATTACTGGCAGTTTGTTGTTTTTAGCATGCTCCAGGGCAAATTTTGCCAATGCGGATGCAATGCCTTTTCCTTCAATTTTACCGGGAACGTAGGTGTGCATTAAGGCAATATCGCCTTTATAAAAACGATATTCCAGGTAGGCTAATTCACCTTCGGCTAATATCTCAAATCGTTGCTCTTTTTCGTTGTGTGTAACGGTGTAGGTTTGCCTAGTTGGTTAACTGTTATTCTTTAAGCGCTTTTTCTATTTTTTTATCGGGTATCAGCCATATTATAGCAACCGTTAAAAACAGCAACCCGGAAACAGTAGTGTTTACAAAGGCCAATGGTATGGCGGAGGAATAGCAAAGTATTGAAGTAACACCTTTTATGCGAAGCCCGGCAAATGCTTCGGCCAGCTTATCGTTAAGCGGATTGGTTTTTTGAATGGTTAATTGCAATATGGTAAACGAAATACCGCTTAGCAACAGCAACACCGCGTAAACAATTACCGCGTTTTTTGAGAAATGGGTTTCACCCATCCAGCCGGTGGAAACCGGTATCAGCGATAGCCAGAACAACAGGTTCATATTGGCCCAGATGATGCTGGAATTAACAGTTTTTACCGTATGAAGCAGGTGGTGATGGTTGCCCCAGTAAATGCCAATAAACACAAAGCTTAAAAAGTAGCTGTACAATACAGGCAGTAAAGGCTTTAATGCAATCCATTCAGCCTCATGCGGCATTTTAATTTCCAGTACCATAATAGTAATAATGATGGCTATTACCCCATCGCTAAAAGCCTCCAGTCTTGATTTACTCATAAATGCCTTATTGTACATTGAAAATAGTGGAAAATGAAGAAGTATCGCAAAAATGAGCTGCCAAAATTATACTTTAGGCCGGGTCAGAGAGATTTTATACTAATCTAATAGGCCCGTATATAAAAAAGGCCTCGTTGAAACGAAGCCCGGGGTGCAAATAAGTTCCTTTAACTAAACTTACTGCACATGAGTAATGTAAAAGTAGTTTCTCAATCCAAATATGGGGTGCTGAATTATGACAAGGTGGTGCTAAAAGTTATAAGCGGTATTAACGGCAGCAATATGAATGATAAAAGGTTCAATTTTAACCTGCCGAACAAAAGTAAAAAGATATTGGTTATGTAAACAAGGCTTCGGCTTAACCGCTTTTTTTAGCGGTGAATTTATAAGGAAATGTTAATGATATCTATATTTGAAAGTAATCAGATGTATGTGCGTCAAACCTTCTAATTAGGATAATTGTTATACAGAAATGTTAATTAACTTGTTCACCCAATCAAATATTTGCTAATTGCACACATGAAACCGAATGGTCATAACATATTGAACTTTCTCTGCACAACCATTGTTGGTATACTTTCATTTACATCTTGTGCCGAGCATAAAAGTCAGGATAAAATTATGAGTGAAGAAAGAGTTGTTACGGCAATAAATACAGATACAGCCACACTTGCCACGGGCTGTTTTTGGTGCACGGAGGCCATTTTTCAGCGCCTTAAAGGTGTAACCAAAGTAATTAGCGGTTATAGCGGGGGTAAGGTTAATAACCCTACCTACGAGGAGGTTTGCACAGGTACAACAGGCCATGCAGAAGCCTGCCAGGTTATTTACAACCCCGCTATTATAAGTTTTGACGAGCTGTTAAAAGTTTTTTGGAAAACACACGACCCAACAACGCTTAACAGGCAAGGCAACGATGTTGGTACCCAGTACCGCAGTGTTGTGTTTTATCATAATGCCTATCAAAAAGAGCGTGCGGAACATTTTAAAGCAGTACTTGATTCAAGTGGTATTTACAGTAACCCTATAGTTACTGCCATTGAGCCTTTTACCAATTTCTTTTCAGCGGAAGCTTATCACCAGGATTACTTTAATTCAAACCCCAACCAAATGTATTGCCGGTTGGTGATACAACCCAAGGTTGAAAAATTTGAAAAGGTTTTTAAAGATGAACTAAAGGCTGCAGCTAAATAATAAAGTATTGCAGGTTTGGATTTAAATTAAAAACAAACACTTTAGATATACCGGTTGAAGAAATTCAGCCGGTATTTTTTTCCCTGTTTAAAATGTAACGGTTTTATTTTCATATTTAAACAAAGGGCTTTGGCCCGTGAGTATAATTTTATGTGTGGTATTAAAATAAGTGCAAAGGGCAGCTATAAAATAACGAAGCTGTCTCTTGCTTTTGAGACAGCTTCGTTTAATAGTTAAAGGTAGATTTATTTTATTCAATACTCAATGCCATTGTTTCAATTTTGAAACAGCAGCTTAAAGCCCACCAATTATCAATAGTATTTTTTATAAATATCATTAAAGCGCTTTTCATTTTTAAATAAAGCAAAGTTTTTATCAGCCTTTATATAGTTTTTGTTCAGCACTTTGGTTTTTAGTGCTTTTTCAAATAACACAATAGCATTGTCAAGCTTTTTTTGCTGAAACAAAACGGATGCGAGGCCAAATGCACCAGGCGCGTTGGCCTCGGAGCTATCCGCGATATACGATTTATTGTAAAATAAATAAGCACTATCGTAGTTATCTAAATTATAATAAATACTGCCTAGTTCATTATTAAACTGTTGAAAACCAGTATCTAAATTAAATCTAAGTGCTTTTGTATAATCCGTTGCGGCATCTGCAAAATTGCTGCTTTGTTTGTAACAATACCCCCTAAAATAATAAGCCACTTTAAATAACTGCAAGGTGTCGTTTTCAATAGCTTTTGTATAATACTCTGCGGCTTTTCCAAAATTGCTTTTGTTTTTGTAAATCTCAGCACCTGAAAAATACCAGTCAGCATGATTGGTTTCATAGGAAAGTGCTTTATCAACTTTTTCAGCGGCATCATCAAGTGCATTATTTTTCTCATAGCTTTTACCTATATTGTAATAAGCGAGGGCATAATTTTCATCAACCTTTACTGCTCTTTTCAACGATTGAATTGATTGGTCGTAAGCGCCATTCTGATAGTAACTATAACCAAGGTTGTTGTTTATATGAGACTTTACAGTATCTGGTACCGCACTGCTTTTACCATCATCAATAATTTTTAAAGCAGTTTCGTATGCCGGTTGAGCATTCGTATAATCTTTCAACGCAAAGTACGAATCAGCTTTGCCTTTAACAGCATAGAGGTCTGCCGCGTTTATTTTTATTATTGTATCATAATTCTGAATAGCGTTATGAAACTTACCGAGGTTGTAATAAGCTGTACCTCTTTTATAGAGCGCATCCCTGACTGCAGGGTTTAACATTACGGCAGTATCATAACTTACGATGGCATCATTAAACATTTTCTTTTCAAAATAGTAATCACCTTTTTCAAAGCGATACGCTGGCGACAACGGGTTTATGGTAATGGCCATATTTACAGTTGAAAGCGCCATCTGGTAGTCTTTGTCTGCAGCATATTTTAATACATTTTCATTTAGCAACTCCCCATAGGATTCAATTACTGCTACATAGCTGGCTTCCAATCCTTTTTCGCGGGCTGTTTTAAAATCAGCCCCTGCCTCATCCAGTTTACTAAGTAAAAAATAGCTGGAGCCTCTTTGAAAATAATTTACTGCACTTGAGGGGTCTTGCTGAACAGTAGTATTAAAGTCTGCAAACGCTTTTTGATAGTCTTTTTTATAATCAAAATACAAAAGCCCTCTTTTATAATATGCTTCAGTATAACCA
The DNA here is from genome assembly GCA_964598675.1 of uncultured Parafilimonas sp. GTDB lineage: Bacteria > Bacteroidota > Bacteroidia > Chitinophagales > Chitinophagaceae > JABDFW01. The sequence continues at coordinate 5,621 of CAZRDD010000081.1, read as the reverse complement.
GGGTTTTGGCTAATGGCACTGGAGAGGTCGGTAATCGCATCATCCTTAGCATTCACCTGCGGATCGTTGTGCAATTTGTACAGCTCCATATACGCAGGTGCTGACTCCTCCTGGGAGATATATACCTTATAATCGGTTATGGCCTCCCATTTTTTGCCATTCTTCACCTGTAATTCAGCCCTGGCCTTTCTCGAAGCAGGGTAGGTGGGTTCAAGGGTTATCGCCTTGGTAAGGTCGTCCAATGCATCGCTGTAATAACTCTGCCCCATAGCCTCGTAGCATCGTGCCCTGCCCATGTAGTATTCAACATCATTAGGCTCTCTTTTAATCGCTTTTTTGTACTCGCTGATGGCTGTTTTGTAATCCCCTGCCTTTACAAGGGCATCTATTCTTTCAAAGAAACCTATCTTATCAATAAGTGCATTCATTTTAGCACTCACCTCTGCTTTTTGGTCTGGTTTAGCTGCCACAGCCTTTTGATACCATTTATACTCCGATTGGTGGTCTCTTTTTAACGCATAAGCATTGGCAGAATCAATGCACATTTTGTAGTGCTGGTCTGGGGTAAGGCTGGCAAGTTTATATGCCTCATCGTACAGGTTTTTTGCATAGGTGTTATTCTGGTCCGGGTTTATCTCTTTTGCCTTTGCAAAATCAAGTACAGCCTGGTCAAACAACTCTTTGTCTTTCTTAATCTTCCCTTGTACAATAAGTGAATCCCTTACGTCTTTTTTCCTTAAATACTCTTGCTTGGCTATTTCCACTTTACGTTTTTCATCCGCAATTTCTTCAGGCGTTTTAACGCGGTTACTGTCAATAACGTTCTTTCTAAAATAAAACTGCCCATAACTTATACTGCCTTTAATACCTTCCAAAGGTTTAAATATGGGTGTTTTGCCAGATTGTGTAAGTACAGTTTTTGCTATATCTATGTACAGTGTTTGCGCCGAGTAAATGGGTTCATTGTTCAACTTCAGTTCCTCTAAAATAGTGGGTATAAACACACTAACACCAGGTACTGCTTCAGCGCTGCCGCTGGTTAATATTTGCCTGCTTTGTACCCTGAACTCGTTTTTATTACGTACATAGTCATCTGCCGCACCACGCATAGCACCGCTGTAACAGGCATCGGCAAGCAACAGCACGTGCTTTGCCCTGGAGTTATTTAATGCCGCCCTTATATCATCGTTTGAAATATACTCGGATTTGGTATTTGCATTAACCGGCACCCAATAGGCAACATTGCTTTGTGGGTCTAAAGTGCCGTGGCCGGCAAAAAATATAAGTATATTGTCGTTTTCGCCAAGGCTTTCCAATTTTTTATATAACCCGTCAAGTATGTCTTTTCTTTCTTTGTTGTAAATTGTATCAACGTTTTCAGGTGCAAAATTGTATTCATCAATCAGCTCCTTTTTAACGCTGTTTGCATCGGAAATAGTAGTTACCAATTGGGGCCATTTGGGTCCTGTATAATCGCTGCAGGCAATTAATATTGCATGAAATGTTTCCTTGTCGGCCAATGGTGGTATAACAAAATTTGCTGCTTCAAGTGACTGCCGTGGCATTACAAGGCGAAATGTTGTATCGGTTAAACTGTTCTTTTTGTTCCAGGCCTGAATATTTAATAATGGTATGGTATCGCTGAGTGTGGTTTCAAAATAGGCAATGGTATCTGCAATGGTAACATTTACAGGGATGCCATTAATTTTTACCTGGCTTATGCCGGAAGGCGCTTGTGCAAACCCTTTTACAACAAGCAAATGATCTGTACTTGGCGTAATTTCAATGTTGGTAATACGTTTTTTTGCAGCTGCCGAATCATCGTCAACCAATATACCCCTGCTTGTATTTTGGTTGGTGGGAGATGTAAGTTTTATTAACGGCGGTACGGTGTTTTTGCGCAGGCTGAATTGCAGTTTTGCTATTTTATCATTAATGCCTGGTATGCCTGCATTAACAGCCTGTGCGGAAAGGTAATAAGTTAATGCAGTATCGGCCTTATCCAGCTTTTCGTAAACTAAACCCAGCTTGGCGCTAATGTTAGCGTACTCCGTACTGTCTGAGTTTTCATTTACCGGCAATGTAGGTTTATACATAGCTGCTGCTTGCTGCAACAGGGGCAGGGATGCCTTATAATCGCCAGTGGTTAATGCACCTGTGCAAGCATTTAAATATGGTTTTAAAAATGCAAACTCAGGCAGCTCGATATACCCATTCAGTTTTTTTGCTTTGTATGTGTTATAATAAACGGCAGCCTGGCCATAAGCCTCGCTTGCCGATAATGCCAGCATAATATGCACAACATGTGCCGGAAAATTAGGGCGAAGCGTTAATGCTTTGGTAAGGCCATACACTGCAGAATCGTATTTGCCCAGTTTATAATAAGCCAACCCTAAACCACTCCAAACAGAGTCTCTTGTTGAGTCTACAGATACCGCTTCTTTATAATCAGCAATTGCTGGCTTGTATTGATGAAGGGTTCTGTATAAATCTCCCCTGCTTAGCAACGCATATTTGTCTTCCGGGTCGGCATCCAATACGGCTGTGTAGTCTGCCAGGGCAAGGTCATACTTTAATTGCTTTAAATAAGCTGCTGCCCGGCTGCCTTGTGCATTTGTATTGTCGGCATTAATTTTAAGGCTCTGGGTAAAATCGCTTATTGCCAAATCGTATTTGCCAAGCTTATAATAGGCCATGCCTCTTTTGTACCATGCCTCATCGTTATTAGGTGTCTTTTTTATCGCAAGGTTATACTTATCAATTTCCGGGCTGACTGATTGTGCATTGGCCGTTTTAATAAGAAAGAAATTAAAAATAAAAATGCCAAGCACTGTGAACAAACTATTTTTCATAGCAGTAAGATTTGAGAGAAGTTAGTTTCTTAAATGGTTTAGTTGAATAAAAAAAGCTAATATTTTATCGTCAGAAACTTCGGTATCAAAAACTATTTTGTTATTGCCTGTATATTTAAAAGGTGCTAAATCAATTAACCTGTTGGACAGGGTTTTGCGTAAAGTTTGATAAATATTATTGTTTGCTGCCATGCACTGCTCATCCAGTGTATTGATGTCTATGGGTGATTTTGACAGTAATACACACAGTTTCTCCTGACCCGGTATATCATCAAGCAAAAAATTTTGTTTTTCGTTGGGCAAAAAAATGGAAGTGTTGGTGAAACTTATCAAGGGGCTCTCATTCTTTAATTTTTGCGGAAAAAGGCGGCTATAATTGTTATTGCCATCTTTGCTTAACACATAAACGTAAGAAGGTTGTGTTAGTGTGAATTTTATTTTATACCTGTTACCAGAATATAATGGTTTTAGCAGGTTAAAACTTGTATAGCCATAAGATTTTGATGCATTGGCTGAATCTATGTCATCGCCATTTATATCAATGGCTGTTTTGTTAACTAAAATTGTTTCGTAAGTTTTATCTGCGTTAAACAACATTAATTCCATTTCGCCTTTTAATTTAGGTTTTGTATCTGCCACCACCAGTGTTTTAGGTGCCGGTAAATTTGAAACAACTTCACCAAGGTTAAGGGGGGCTGCTTTTGCAGAAGAATCAGTTTTGGTATTAGCAGAAACAGTGCTGTCGGCTTTTGCTGCACCAAAATCGCTAACAGTATACATTTCGTAGGCGAACAAAAAGAAATCATGATAATTTACCCAAAAAAAACCATTGTTACCATTTAAAGGCCCCCAACTATTCATTATTTCGTACGAGCCTCCATTAATATTATCATCATAACCAATTACGCACATCGCGTGGCCATCGTGCTTTGGTAAAAGCTTGTGCCTCACGCTGTCTATATTGGTATAATCTTCTTTAGTAGGTTGCCATATTCCAGATTTTGTTGTATTGTCAAAACTGTCTGGTGTTACCATACCAAAAGCAATCGCATTTTTGTTAACCAACAGCATTTTCATTTTAAGCGTTAAGCCATCCTCTGTTTCTGTGGTGGGGTCGTTAATGCGTTGAAAGTCTTTTATTTTATAGTTTTTGGCAATATCAAAGTCGGGGGTGGCATATACACCGCCGCAAACAAAATTGTTTGATTTTTTTATAAGGGCACCTTTATCTGCCAGGAAGGCAAGTGAGCGTTTGATGGAGGATGTTTGGTTACAATCCCCACTTGGTTGTACATTGTTGTATACAAAATCCGGCGAAAACGTATTACTTGTAATTTTATCGTAACTGTTATTTACCGTAAAATTATGGCTAACGGCAAAGGCGATGGTGCGGGTTGCATACGCTGTGGCCCATGCAGCACATGTGCTGTAGGTTTGCTGGTTACCCACCGGCGGCGCGTACTGGCGTAACGAGCAATTGTCTGGCAAAGCATCCCTGCTTACGGCCGCAGAATTAGACAGTACCGGAACAGACAGGAAGTCGGTTTCCTCAAAATTATTACCCCTGCCATGTTTAAAATTATTTGAAGTGTCATTTACATTACCCAGCCAGTACTTTTCAAAAATCATGTAAAACAAAATGCCGTTGGGTTTGCCTGAAAAACTGTACACATTATTGTATGCTTTAATGCGCAAAGAGTCTTCCTGCATATTTTGACTTTTGTATGCATTTATGGTGTTGGCAATAATATCTTCCATTTCGTTTGTACGGTCAAAGTAAGGGTTGATGGCGGCAACGGGTGAACTAACCTGCCTGCTGGCATCGTAAAAACCAAGAACATACCTGTTTGTGGGGTCGTTTACTTCGGTAAGAAAGTCGTTATAATAAATAACCAGGGTATCGCCAATCGTTCTGAGGGGGCGAATAATTGACTTTTGGGAGAGTGCATCTATCTGAAGAAAAAACGTGCTTTTACCCGTGGTTGGGTATTGGTTGGCATCAAACAGAAATTTATTTTCCTGCTCAATAATTATTTTGCCATTCTTTTCATCTTCCGCTTTAATGGCTTCCGGTATATTTTCAATAATGGTAACAGCTGCCCTGAAGGTTACCGCGTTTACATCGGCAAACGAAGCGTCGCTTAACGCCTGGCTTATACCATCGGGTACTGCCTGTGCCTGTGTTGAAGGGGTTATTATTTTTTCCCCCTTGCCTTGCACAATTACCCAAAGCTTATCCTTACGGGATGAGTATATTAAAACATCCCCTGTATTAACTTCTGCGCCGGGCCTCAAGTAGTTGCCGTTGGCAGTTTTTATTCTTCCATAAACTTTAGTAACTTTATACTGTGCGTTAAGTGTAAAAATGTTACCCGTAAAAAGTAACACTGCAAGTGTAAAAATGTATTTCATAAATTAATCTAAGGTTTTGGTACACGTAAATTAAAACCGCAACTCACACAAAAAAAAGCAGCATATAATAAATCAAGTATTTTAATTTATTATATGCTGCTTTTTCACGGGATGTGTGTTTTTGACACACGTAAATTTAGGTAAATATTTTGTTTTTACAAAACATTTAAAGTTGTAATCGCCATCATTTACAACTTATTTTCATGCGAATGTTGAATAATAAAAAAAGTATAAAAATGAATGATTGTTTTTAGTTGACCATTTATTGTTTGTTTGAGCAGAATATTAATTTGTATAAAACTGATAATCAAAATAGTTGCTCAATTTAATATATATATACCGGTGGTTGCTACTTTT
>CAZRDD010000080.1:0-14784 GCA_964598675.1 uncultured Parafilimonas sp. | reverse complement strand
GCCCTGCTCAAAAATAATTTTAGCGCTTATTTGCCTGTGGCATTCAATACACAGGCTAATGGTATGGTCGTAGTAAATGTAGTCGCGTTTATTTTGCATGTTGGGTAAGTGCTGAAAAATTAAAAAATATTGTGTAAATGGTTTTGGTGTAATATAACAGGCCTGCAATACAGCAAAGCTGTATGGTGCCCAGGCCCGCAAACAGTACGTAATGGGGCTTTATAACATCCAGCAGCAGGCGAAAGGTTAAGTAGGCAATCATAAAAAACTGGTAGCGGTAACCGTTTTGCAGGGGTGCTTTTTTCTCCACCAGGGTTAGCGTTAGCCACAACAGGGCCAAAAAAGCAATTTCGTACAGGGTAACGGGGTGCCGGTACAAGCCATCGCCCAGGTTAATGCCCAGGCCGCTGGTGGTGGGCAAGCCATAGGTATCCTCGCCCAGGCCGCTGGTAAAGCAGCCCATACGGCCAATCATCATGGCGAGTATTAAAGGGTAGGTAAACAGGTCGCCGGAGGATGTTTTTTCGCCAATCAGTTTCTTCGTAACCTCTACCATTAAAAGGCCGCCCAGCAGGCCGCCAACAATGGTTTTATTGGCATACAGGTACAGCAGCGGGTGTTTGGAGTGTAACAAGGAAAGCGGATTTTCAAACGCACCCACCAGGCGCGAGAAAAAGAACGCACCAAAAGTGGCCCCGATAATTATCCAGATGCGGTTACTATCGTTAATACGGTCTGCCTGCCGCCTGCGCAGGTACAAAAAATACCTGAACCCAATGGCCATGCCAAGCGTTTCAAAAACAAGGTGCAGGCTAATGCTAAGGCTGCCAAACTTAAGTTCTATGGGAAAAGGCATTGGGTTTTATGGTTTATGATTTTTTATAAAGGGGGTACACGCATTACCATTCGCGCCATTCGCTGGCAATGCCTTCTCCATCGCCATAATCGGCGGGGTTTAACCCGGCGGCAGTGGCTATTTCATCAAAAAGGGCACAAAGTTCTTCCCGTTCGCCGGTTTCTATCAACCCGTGTACTTCCTCTTCAAGATTGTTAAGACTTTCTACCGCTGTTTTAAACAACAGCACCTTATCCTTCACCGGCAGGGTTTCGCCTGCATTTATTAAGCTGCTTATCATTTCGTCAAGTATCCGCTCTGCCTTATCGCAGTTTTCGGGGGTGTACTGCTCCATTCCGTCAAAACCTTCTTCGTCATTTGGGTGAAACATTTTACGCCAGTTATTAAAGGGGTAACTGGCTTTGGTGGCTTCTAACTTTTCGTTGTACGTCATAATAACGGTGTGTTTGCCAAGCCCTTAAAAGCTGCAAGCGGCCATTAGGGTTGAGGTGAATTAACCAGAAAGATAGTTTTGATTTTTTACATTAGCCAATGCCAGCCAATATTTTGTATTAATTGTAACGAAACCTGTAAAAAACTTGCGCACTCAATTTATGCACCTTAGCAACCTTTACCGCAAAAAAACGGTTTACCTGTAAAACAACCAGCAACATTTTACAGGGCACAGGCACCAAACCAGCACCGGTAACACCGGCATGCTGTAACGCTGGCCCTTAATTTTTGGCAACATGAAGAATATACTGTTTTCACATTCCTACTTTCTGCGGTTTGACCCCAAACAATGGAAAACCGGCCAGCCCTACGCCCCCCTGGGTACGCTGTATGCCGCCGCGCTGATGCGGCAGCAGGGGTACACGGTGGCCTTGTTTGATACCATGTTTGCCCACAGCCCTGCCGATGCCTTACCCGCCATTGAAGCCCATAAGCCCGATTTTTTTGTGCTGTACGATGATGGCTTTAACTACCTTACCAAAATGTGCCTTACCAATATGCGCGATGCTGCCTTTAGCATGATTGCACTGGCTAAGCAAAAAGGCTGCACCGTAATTGTATCAAGCTCCGATGCTACCGACCATTACGCCAAATACCTTGCGCAGGGTGCGGATTGTGTTTTACTGGGCGAAGCCGAACTTACCCTGCTGGAAGTAGTGAACGCGTTTAGCAGCGGCAACAGAGACTTTAACGGCATAAGCGGACTTGCATTTACACAAAACGGCAGTATTGTTAAAACAGCCAAACGTGCCGTTATACGGCAGCTTGATACCCTGCCCCTGCCCGCCTGGGACCTGGTAGATTTTGCGCCTTATAAAAAAATGTGGATGCAAAGCAACGGTTACTTTTCCATAAACATTGGCACCACGCGCGGCTGCCCCTTTAAATGCAACTGGTGCGCCAAGCCCATTTATGGCAACCGCTACAACTCCCGCTCGCCCGAAAACGTGGTGCAGGAGCTTAAGCTGCTGGCCCCGCTTACAGGCTTTACGCATGTGTGGTTTTGCGATGATATTTTTGGCCTTAAACCGGGCTGGGTACAGCAGTTTGCCCAACTGGTACAGCAGGAGAAACTGCAGTTTGCTTTTAAAATACAATCGCGGGCCGACCTGCTGGTGGAGGAAAACTATATTACCGCCCTTGCCCTTGCTGGTTGCGATGAGGTTTGGATGGGCGCCGAAAGCGGATCGCAAAAAATACTGGACGCGATGGATAAAGGCACCACTTTACAACAAATTGCCACCGCCACCCAGGCGCTTAAAAAGCACCACATAAAACCTGCGTTTTTTATACAGTTTGGCTACTTAGGCGAAACAAAAGAGGATATTGAGCAAACCATACACATGATTAACACGCTGCTGCCGCACAACATAGGCATATCAGTATCGTACCCGTTGCCCGGCACCGTGTTTTACGATAAAGTGAAGCAAGACCTGAAAGAAAAAACCAACTGGACGGACTCCGACGAAATGCAGCTGATGTTCCGCAATACGTACCAGCCTGCTTTTTACAAACAACTGTACAAGTATGTGCATAAAACCTACCGGCAGCATTTGGGTATGCAAAGCATTAAAACCATGCTTACCCACCCTGCTGCTATAACGGGGCTAAACCTTAAAAAAGCCGCTGCTTTTTTTTACCATGCACCGGCCACCCTGCTGGCAAAATACAAACTTAACCTGCTGTCAAAAATATGAGCATACAAACAAAACATATACAGGGTGAGCAGGCAGCCGCAGAAGCATTCAGCAAACAAAGTGTGATATTCGATGCCATATACAGCGGCAACACTATTATACAATACAAGCGGGCAAGGGTGCGCAGCATGATTACCCAATACATACCGCCGCAAAGCAATATACTGGAGCTTAATGCAGGCACCGGCGAAGATGCTATTTATTTTGCCCTGCACAACCATAAAGTACATGCTACCGATATATCTACCGGCATGCAGCAACAGCTTACCCAAAAAGTACAAGCTGCCGGTGTTAACCATTTGGTTACTACGGAAGTTTGCTCGTTCAACGCATTGCAACAGCTAAACAGCAGAGGGCCTTACGATGCTATTTTTTCAAACTTTGCGGGGCTTAACTGCACGGGCAATTTAGCGGGTGTGCTGCAATCGTTCAGCCCGCTGCTAAAGCCCGGCGGCATTGTAACATTAACCATTATGCCACGCTTTTGTTTGTGGGAAACCCTGCTTGCGCTAAGGGGCAATTTTAAAACAGCGTTCAGGCGGTTTAAACATAAAAACGGCGTGGTTGCCAATGTTGAAGGGGTAAAATTTTTATGCTGGTACTACAAACCATCGTTTATTATAAACACCCTTAAAAACGAATATACGCCGCTGGCAGTAGAAGGTTTATGCACCATTGTGCCACCATCGTATTTTGAAAACTTCCCCAAAAAATACCCGCGGCTGCTTAAAACATTAATGGGTTTAGAAAACCGTTTTAAAAGCACCTGGCCTTTTAAAAACTTAGGCGATTATTTTATAATAACGCTAAAAAAATTATAATACCGGCAGCAGTATGGTATGGCATCGTTCCTTGCGTCGCAAGCACTTCTTCTGTATAACGTTGTGGGGCAATGCGTATACTAAAAAAACATGTACAGCGCTGCCGTAACAAATATTTTATTGCAACAGGTTTGTTTACAGCTATTACAATATATTAAACAGCCAATAATTCAGCCGGGTAGTATTTGCTTTGCAACGTATTCATTCTGTCTTCAAAACGGCTTATAATTTTACCCTGAAAAAAATGCGGTATATGCTTGCAAACATGTTTCTCCGCTATGTACGAGCCTAACAAAAAACCACTTGGGGTATACTTTTTTTGTTGCATCATTTTAGCCCAGCGCTTTTTATAAAAACGCATAACAGCGGTATCAATCATATTGCCCAAAGCATTATTAAGCAACAGTTGTACAATGGTTTTTATGATTGAGCCTTTGCTTTCTGCAACAGGCTTTGGCGCAGGTATACTATTGGGCAAATAATCTTTCACCCATTTATTCTGCTCAAAAAACTTATTAAACAACGCGAAGCCCTGCTGTGGCATAAGCGTGGCTATTTCAATGGCTGTGTAAATATTCTTTTCTGGTATTTCAAGGGCTGTTTCGTCAATAAAATAATTAAGGCAGAAGTAGTCTTTAGCACCCACTATTTTAGCCAGTAAAAAAAAGCAGTTAAAAAACACACGTGTAAGCCATAAACAGTTGGCCGCGGTGATGATGAAAAAATCAAAATCGCTGCCTTTGTACGCAAAATTTTTTGATAGCGAACCCGATATTGCCACCCCTTTAATAAAAGGGAACCACATAATAAAGCGGGCAATTTTATTAGCCTGCTTCAGTGCATCAACCGCAAGCCTGTTTCCTTCCATTCGCCTTTCCATCAGTGCATAGTCGTTACGTATGCTGTAAAAGTTATTGTACTTGAACACAATTTTATTTTCCTGCAACTGCTGCAGCACAAATGCTATGCCTTCATTGGTACAGGGCCTGTCCAAAAACTGTTTTATTTCACTGGCAGTAACTGGGTAATCAAACACATCAAAATAGGCCAGTACTTTTAATACGCTAAGTTTTAAAGGCTGCATAACAACAAGTTTACCGCACAGGAAAAACACTCCCCTGTTTATAATGATAAACCTGTTACCAACGGCCAAAGGTTGCCAGCCAATTTAAAAAAGTATGATAATTTTTATGCACCTGTATTAACATAAAAAACCCCGCTGCAGGCAGCGGGGCATTTAAAACAATTTATGTTAACCAACTAATCAATAATCCTTTCTTCCACTTTACCGGTAGCTTTATTTTTCAATATCAGCTTTTTGGTGCCGTAGTGTGTCATTTCTTCTTTCACCAGGTAATAGTCGGCATCATATTCAGCATAGTTGCTTGGTTTGCTAAGCCCTTCCTGGCCGCGCCAAATATCAAGCTTAACAGGCTCCCACAACTTAGTTTTGGCCGATTTATACGCAGCATCCAGTATAGCGTTTACCACGTAACCATCGTAAAAAGTTTCGCGTGGGTCAACGCCTTTTTCCAGGCTGCTGAACATATCCATAAACATGTGGTTGTAACCCAACTCGTTCACCTCATCCCCTACCGGGAACAACCAGCCGCTGTTGCTTTCTGCTTTTTCAGCAACATAGTCAGCACCTTTGCCGGTGGTAAACATTTCAAAGCCGGTACGCAAAAAGCTGTTCACCCAAATAGTGCCTTCGGTACCCATTACCTCATCGCGCAGGTCAAGCCCGCCGCGAAAAGTCCAGCTAACTTCAAACTGTGCAATGCTGCCGTTTTCGTATTTAATAAGGGCTATACCGTGGTCTTCCGCATCAATGGGTTTAACCTGTGTATCGGCCCAGCACATTACTTCAACGGGTTTAATATCCTTACCAATGTAACTGCGGGTAATCTCAACGCAATGGCAGCCAAGGTCTAATATACAGCCGCCACCAGCCTGTTCAATATCCCAAAACCAGTCGCTGTGGGGGCCAGGGTGTGTTTCGCGGCTTTTGGCCCACAAAATTCTGCCTAAGGCACCATTTTTTACACTCTCCATCGCTTTTATAAACTTAGGCGTGTACACCAGGTCTTCCAGGTAACCGTTGAATATACCGGCTTCTTCCACCGCCAGCAGCATGCGTTTTGCTTCTTCTGCATTGCGGCCCAGCGGTTTGGTGGTTATTACTGCTTTTTTGTGTTTGCAGCACAGCAGCACAGCTTCTTCGTGTTTGTTGTTTGGCAATGCAATTACCACCATTTCCACTTCGGGGTTGGCAATAGCATCTTCCATATTGGTGGTCCACTGTGCACAATCATAATCTTCTGCAAACTTTTTTGCACTTTCTTCCCGGCGGGAATAAATACTAACAATGCTGTCTTTACTTCTTTGACCCTGAATTGATTCAGCATAAAAACGCCCGATAAAACCCGAGCCAAGCATAGCAATTTTCATAATTGTAAGCCCCCAAACCCCACAAGGGGAATTTTAAAAGTTGATAATAAAATACTTATTAAATGTATGGCACCAGGCTTTCGCCAGGCACTAAACTGTGTTATATTAATGCACTCTTTTCCACGGTTGCAGGCGCTATTGTTTTATCTTTAAAAAACAGCAGGAAAAGCACCAGTACACCTACCGAAATACCAGAAGGCACTATCCATACACTTTTCCAGTTTACCACCTCACCTACAGTGTAAAAATCTTTTACATAACCCGATAACAACGTACCTATCCACATACCCACCCCGTAGGTGGCCACGGTTATTAAACCCTGGGCCGAACTTTGTATTTTTAAACCAGCCTTGCTGTCGGTATAAATTTGGCCGGTAACAAAAAAGAAATCGAAACAAACACCATGTAAAATAATACCGGCAAACAGCATCCATTCAAAAGCGCCGGAATCCCCAAAACCAAAGCATAAAAACCGCACGGCCCAGGCTATCATGCCCAATGCTATCATCCATTTTACCCCAAGCTTTCTGAAAAAGAATGGAATGAGCAGGATGAAAAGCCCTTCGCTAAACTGGCCAAAGGTCATATTGCTGGTTACATTTTGCATACCGGCCTCGGTAAGGTACAGGTTGGTAAGGCTGTAATAAAATGACAGCGGTATACAAATAAGTACCGAAGAGATGAAGAAGATATTGAAAGACCTGTCTTTAAACAATACAAATGCATCTACGCCCAATATTTGCCCAAACGTAGACTTTGTACCTTTTGCTTTTGGCGGTGTATCTGGCAAAAAGAAGCTTAACAAACCAAGTATGAGAGATGCTATGGCAGCCAATTTAAAAGTAAGAACCAGTTGGTCAGTTGTAATTTTCAATACCTTGTCAATAAGCCACCCTGTAGCTATCCAACCCACAGTGCCTAAAAAGCGTACAGAGGCAAACTCCTTGGTGGTATCCTTCATTTGCCTGAATGCCACAGAATTGGCAAGGGCAAGTGTTGGTGCATAAGCCAATGAGTACAACAGCAGTACCCAGTAAAACGAAGAAGCATTGTTAATGGTAGTAAGGTAAAACAGCAAACCAGCCCCGGCAAGATGCAAAACACCCAATACTTTTTGTGCTGAAAAAAACCTGTCGGCAATCATACCCACAAAAAATGGAGAAATAATAGTAGCAACCGCCATTGCACTGTAAGCCGCCCCCACTTCTTTACCGGATGCATGCAGCACTTTGTCGAGGTAGGTGCCCATGGTTACATACCACGCCCCCCAAATAAAGAATTCAAGAAACATCATTACTGATAGCTGCACACGTGTGGTTGACTTCATTGCCTGTTAATATTAAGTGTATTTATGTAAAAAATGGCGTTATATAATAAGCGTTATACCCGTTAGATAAAAGAGGTGCTGAAAGTACAAACAAATTGGTTAACGCAAAATCTTTTTTAAACAGGCGGGCGGGCATTTTAACGGCTTAATAACCCAATAACAGCATCATAATATGTGTTACGCTGCTGCATTAAACCGGCGTATATCGTTGATTTTGTTTTATTTGCATAAAGGAAGCTGTTGTGTAATACCGCTTTTTGTAAAAAGCCGCTGGCCCTTTGCCCCTAACTACCGGCCCACAGCTTCAGGCACACGGGCAACCTTTAGGGTATTAAAAGGGTTTACCATTTTACAGTAAGTAACAACATATTGCCTGCTGCCCTGCGCAAGGTTAACCGTTTACTGTAATTTTAACTAAAATGGTGGTACTCAGTAATATTTATATCAGCGGCAAAGGCAACAGCAGCCTGCAAATAAACGATGGCACCATAAAAGCCATTGCCAGTGTAGGTGAGCCATTGCCTGCCGCCGCAGGGGCTTTGCACCTGGTGTTTAACCAGGCGGTTGCCCTGCCGGGCTTAATAAACAGCCACGACCACCTTGATTTCAACCTCTTCCCGTTGCTGGGCAACAGGGTGTACAGCGATTATGTGGAGTGGGGGCTTGATATACATGCCCAAAACAAACGCCAGATAAACGCAGTGCTTAACATACCACAGCCGCTGCGCACCCAATGGGGCATTTACAAAAACCTGCTGAACGGCGTAACAACGGTGGTTAACCACGGCGCACCACTGGCCATTAATACGCCGCCACCCATTGCGGTGTTGCAGCAATGCCAGTCGCTGCACTCGGTACAGCTTGAAAAACACTGGTGCTATAAACTAAACAACCCGCTTGCCCTGCGTAAAACACCTGCCATACATTTGGGCGAGGGCACCAACAACGATGCCCACCGCGAAATAAACCGTTATATAAAAAACAATATTTTTAACCGTAAAACGGTGGCCATACATGGCGTGGCGATGGATGAAGCACAGGCCGCTATATTTAAGGCGCTGGTATGGTGCCCGGCATCCAACCAGTTTTTGCTGGGCCGCACGGCAGATATTGATGCGCTTAAACACCTTACCCCTGTGGTGTTTGGTACCGACTCCGCCCTTACTGCCACCTGGAATATATGGGAGCAACTGCGCGAGGCCAGCACCTTAAAACGGGTAACAGAACAGGAGCTTTTGCAAATGCTTACCATAACACCGGCTGCCCTTTGGGGCCTGCAAAAACATGGTGCGCTTGCACAGGGCATGGCCGCTGATGTGGTGGTGGCAAAACAAAAAGTGGACGAGGATGGCACCCCGGCCTTACTAAACCTTAACCCCGAAGATATTTTACTGGTGATGCAAAACGGGCAAATAAGGCTGTTTGATAAAACCCTTTACCAGCCATTGATTGACCAGGGTTTTGATATGAGCCATTTTTCCGGCATTTGGGTGAACGGAAACAGGAAATATGTGGAAGGAAACCTGCCCGGACTTATGACAGACATTAAAAGATACCACCCCACCATAAGCTTTCCGGTATATGCTTAAAGATGCTTTTTTAACCAATGGTTTAACCGCACGGCCCTGGTTGGGCAAAACACCACCCCGGCGTATACTGTTTATAAGGCTACAGGCAATGGGCGATTTGGTAATTACCCTGCCCTATATACAACAACAGCAAAAAATACTGCCCGAAAACACCGTACTGGATTTGCTTACGCGCGAAGAAGTTGCCGGTATTGCCCAAAACATCGTATTGTTCAACAAGGTGTTTTGTATAAAAGGTGGCAGAAATTTTAAGAAGCAGCTTTTTTATACCTGTACCCTGCTGCCTGCTTTATTGTTAAGGCGCTACGATGTGGTGATTGACCTGCAAAACAACCTGCCATCCCGCATGGTTACCAAGGCGTTGATGCCTAAAGCATGGAGCGTGTTTAACCGCTTTGCACCGCTGCCTGCCGGTGAGCGCACCCGCCTGGCCATTGAAGCTGCGGGGCTGGGCACAATTGCACCCGGTTACACACTAACGCTTAAAACCGCAGGCGGCATTGATAACATTTTAAAACAGCACGGGTGGAATGGCCGCAGCAGCCTGGTTAT
The DNA here is from genome assembly GCA_964598675.1 of uncultured Parafilimonas sp. Lineage (GTDB taxonomy): Bacteria > Bacteroidota > Bacteroidia > Chitinophagales > Chitinophagaceae > JABDFW01. The sequence continues at coordinate 4,999 of CAZRDD010000080.1, read as the reverse complement.
ACTTAACCCGGCCGGGGCTTTTATTAGCCGCCACTGGCCACTGGACAATTACATAACATTTGCCAATGTATGGCTGGCCGCTTACCCCAACACACAGTTTGTTGTTACGGGTATTGATACCATCAACCAAAGCGCCACTTACCTAAAGCAGGCACTTGGCAGCAGCCTTGTAAATATTGTTAACAAAACAACCCCTGCACAGGCGTTTGCCCTTGTACAGAAAGCAGCATTTGTATTGTCGGAAGATTCGGGCCTTATGCACATGGCCTGGGTACAAGGCAGGCCCACGTTAGCGCTGTTCGGCGCTACCCGCAGCGATTGGGCGAGGCCGCTGGGCAGCCACAGCGCTTTTTTAGACTCATCGGACCTGCCCTGTGGCAACTGTATGCAACCCACCTGCATGTATGGCGATACCCATTGCCTTACCCGCTACACGCCACAGGCAGTGTTTGCCAAGGCGCAACAACTGCTGGCCGGTTTATCACAGTCCAAATAAGGCCATCATTTGCCTGGCAACATCGTTTATGGAGTAAGGCAGCACCGGCGAATAAGCTGTACCGGGGTTTTGCAGCAGGGCTTCTGCGGTTTGCGCCATTTGCTTTGGCGTTTCAACAATATGCCAGTGGGGTATATCTTCATCCACAGGCTTTACAAAACTAATTACATGGGCACCTGCGTACAGGGCTTCCAGGTTAACGGCCCCAAAACCTTCGTAACTGGAGGGGTGTAAAAACACCTTGCTGCGCTGCATGTATGCAATCACCTGTGCGTGGGGCAACTCGCCACAAAGGGTAATATTGTTTTGCAAACCCGCATCATTCAGCATTGCCAAAAGCCTTGCCTCTTCGGGCCCGCCGCCGCAAATAACGCCTTTTATACCGGGCCTGTTTACCGCAAGCTGTTGCACCACTTTAATAAATACATCGTACTGTTTTAGTGGTATCAGCGAGCCTGCCCCCATTATGTCAAAATCCCGTTGGGCGTCGCAGGGTTCAAACATGGTCGCATCCACCCCCAGGGGTATTACATGCGCTGGCGTTGTGCCGTGGTTTTTAGCAAACTCCCTCACCAAAAAGTTTGACATAGCCACCAGGCAGCCAGGCGCAGGCCTTATAAGCTTTACATATTTATTATTGAGGCGGGCATCCTGCCCAGAAATCCATATAAAATGCTTCAAGTGGTGTACCGCAGCAAAGTATTTGCCCACCAGTGCACATTCGGCACACCACAGGCTTAACAGCCCGGTTATTTCGTATTGCTTATGCAGCTGCCTCAGCTTTTTCCAAACCCGCAGCCATAATAATATTTGTTTAAACCTGCGCGGCTGTTTGGCACTAAATGTGGTTACCTCGTTGCCGTTCCATGTATAGTTAGGCACTGCAAGCACCGGGTAGTGAAAGGATAGTATTACTATTTTCAACCCCGGAAAACTACGGTTCAACGCCTTTACAAATACCTGCATGGGCGGCAGCCACGTAGTTTCCGTGGTGCTGCCTGCAAATGCAGGGGTAAGTATTACCAGTATTTTTTTAGCGTTAGTCATTAAGGGTAATTATGTTGTCGCAAAAAGCAAGCCCTTCTTTTTGATGGGTAACCAGTACAATTATTTTACCCTGTGCAGCCAACGTTTTAAAATGCCGCAACAATAACATTTCGGAGGCTGTATCAAGCTCATTAAACGGCTCGTCCAATATTATCAAATCGGCATGTTTGTACAAGGCCCTTGCCAGCGCAATGCGCTGCCTTTGCCCGCCGCTTATGTTTTTACCATTCTCGCTTATCATCTTGCCCAGCCCTTCGGGGTACTGTGCTACTAAACTGCCTAACCCGGTGGCTGCTATCACCTCCTGCATCCTCGTGCCGTCAGCAGGGCCATCGTCCAGCGTTATATTTTTCTCAATCGTATCATTCAACAAAAAATTTTGCTGTTTTACGTAGGCTATTCTTTGGCGGTGCATTTCAAAGCTGTTTGGCTGCACCGGCTGGCCATTAAAACACACCGTACCCTGCAGCGGCTGCAAAAAACCCAGCAGCAGGTTTAGCAAGGTGGTTTTACCCCTGCCCGATGCCCCCGAAATACCCACCAGTTGCCCGCTGATAATGGTAAAACTGATGTTTGAAAGCACAGGCGCACCTTTATACACAAACGAAACATTGCTGCACCCGCAGGATTGTATTTTGGGGCTTGCCGCCGTATTAACTGCATGCGCTGCAACCGTTTGTTTAATGGCAATAGCTTCTGCAACATAAGCGTAAGCATGTATTTGCCCGGCGGCGTTTATAATACGCACCAGGCCCGGTATAATTTTATAGGCAGCCGCAATAAAAGCGCCTATGGTAATAATATCTGCCGGGTTTTTACTGCCGGTAAAAATGCTGGCGGTAATAAGTAATGCCAGGCCCAGCACAGCAAACAGCTCCATTAAACGTGGCGGTATGGCTTGCGTTACCTGCATACCGCGTATATGGTTGTTTACTATACGCTGGTGTGCCGTATAGCGTTGTATAAAAAACTGGTTTTTACCGTATATGTTACTTTCAACAAAGCCATTCAGCGCTTCCTTTAAATATTGCAGGGCGGCCTCGTTGCTTACTTTAACGGCCTGCCTCGATGCTTTTATTTTGCGTTGTGTATTAAACCATGCCAGCAATGTTACGGGCAATAAAACAGCGGTTACAATTAAGCACAAACGGGCGTTGTACAACAGTATTGCAGCCATAGCAATCAATATGAGGGCTGCTTCTGTAATTATCTGCTGCACGCCCAGCAGAATGTATTGGGCAAACTCAATGGGCTGGTGGCTTATCTGCCTTATGTTAACGGCGGTGTCAGTATTTACATGGCTGGTATAGCTGCCCTGCAGGTAGTGGGTAAGGTTTTGCCCGGCCAGCCTGGCGGCGGAATTAAAAGCACCTGTATACGTAAGTTGTACCGACAGCCATGCAAGCAAATTCTTCAACAGGAAAAAACCCAAAAGTACCGCCGCCAACGCGGGGGAGTTTTTCTGTGCAAGCCAGGCAGGCAAAAACGGCACCCCAAAGCCATTGTTACTGGTATAAAAATGAATAACCGCCAGTATAAGTGCCACAGAGCATACATCCAGTATGCTTACAACAATATTAAGCAGGGTAAGCCAGTAAAAATGATTTTGCTCTTTTTTAGTAAGTACCGCAAGTATGTTGTGCAAAAGCTTCTTCAATATCCATGGCATTTTTTACTGCCAATACCATAAACCCTTTTTTACAGGCAGGGGTTGCTTTTGATGAAATATGAAATTGGTAAATAAAACCGCACCGGTTATCGGCCTCACCGCTAATCAACATTCTGCCCAACAATCAGCCCGTCTTTCATGTGCAGTACGCGGTCGCTCATATCGGCCAGTTCCTCGTTATGGGTTACAATTAAAAATGTTTGGCGAAACTCCTGGCGAAGCTGCACAAACAGGTCGTGCAGTTCTTTGGCATTTTTACTGTCAAGGTTGCCGGTAGGCTCATCAGCAAATACAATAGAAGGTTTGTTTATCAGCGCCCGTGCTACGGCCACCCTTTGCTGCTCGCCCCCGCTTAGCTGCTGCGGCTTATTCTCCATCCGGTCGCCCAGCCCTAAAATACCCAACAGGCGGGCCGCTTCGGTTTCCACCTCTTTTTTCTTTTTGCCCAATATCCAGCCGGGTATGCAAACATTTTCAAGGGCGGTAAACTCCGGTAAAAGGTGGTGAAACTGAAACACAAAACCAATATTGTTGTTGCGGAAGGCCGCCAGCCTTTTGCCGCTAAGGGTATGCACAGGCATGCCGTGCAGGTATATCTGGCCACTATCGGGCGCATCAAGCGTGCCCAAAATATGCAGCAAAGTACTTTTACCCGCGCCGGAAGAGCCCACAATGGATACAATTTCGCCACCGTTTACCTCAATGTCCACGCCACGCAATACCTGTAATTGCCCGTACCGCTTGTTTATTTTAACTGCTTTTAGCATGCCCCGGCCATTTTTAATCAATAATAGGCACAAACGTAGCTACAAACAGGCTGTAAAAAAGCGGTTTTTAAAATTTTACAAATTTATTTGTTCAGGTGGTGTATTGTGCATTTGGTTTTATCGCAACAACTCTTACATTTGCGCAAAACTAAAAAGGCTATGTTTTGGACATTAGAATTAGCCAGTTACCTTGAAGATGCTCCCTGGCCGGCAACCAAAGACGAATTGATTGACTACGCAATCCGTTCCGGTGCGCCCATTGAGGTTGTAGAGAACTTGCAAGAACTGGAAGACGAAGGTGAGGTGTACGAGAGCATAGAAGATATTTGGCCTGATTACCCCAGCCAGGAAGACTTTTTGTTTAATGAAGACGAATATTAGCCAACGCTGAGGATTTTCATTCCACATCTGCACATCTGCCTCAAAATAAAAAACCGCCGCGCCAAGCGCTGCGGTTTTTATTTTTTATAGCCCTATTTTTTAAAGGTAAGCTTAAAGTACAACAGCATTAATGCCAGTACCAGCACCACCAGGTTGGCGGCAATTACCGGCCCGCTGTGTATGGCAAAAGCATATACCAGCCATACAACAGTGCTTGTAACTACAATAAGTATCATCCAAAAACTAAGGTCGCCCACACTTTTGCTTTGCCAGGCTTTGTACACCTGCGGCATAAAAGTAATGGCAGAAAGAAAAGCGCCTATATACCCTGCAACTTCTATCCAGTTCATCGCTTTTGTTTTGATGTATCTTTTTGGGGAAGACGGAAAGTCGGAAAAGACCACAAGTCCGTAAGACCGTAAGCCAGAAAGACCGAACTTAAAAAAAAACCGGAGTTTATAACTGCTAAAAGCAAAAACTTCGTGGGATAGTTGTTTCCTGCTTTTTAAAAATTGCAGCCTATCCAGCTTATGCGCTTTTCGTTCTTTCTAACTTACCGTCTTCCCGTCTTTTCGGACTTTCGGTCTTCCGGACTTTCTGACTTTCCGTCTTTTCGGACTTCCTGACTTTTCCCTCTTC
>CAZRDD010000079.1:0-14863 GCA_964598675.1 uncultured Parafilimonas sp. | reverse complement strand
TTCATCAGGTACATATCCAGCAGAATGCCCACATCCACCCCATAATCGTTAAAAAACTGCACCCTGTTAAAAAAGCTTTTTTTACCCGCCACCATACCGCTTAACGGCTGCGAAAAATTTGCCAGGGCGGGGTAAAATATGTTTAACAGCGGCTTGGCCACAAGGGCGGTAACACGGCCCGCATTGCGGCTAAAGGTGGCCTTTACAAAATCGGCCTGGTTGTTTAACAGCGGCGAGGCCAGCAGGGTAATAGTATCATCGGGGTAGGGGTCAATATCGCCATCCAGAAACACCAGCAAACTGTTGGTGGCGGCATTAATGCCATCGCGCATGGAAATACCTTTGCCCCTTACCTTGCTAACAATAACCTTTGCGCCTGCTTCGGCAGCCAGGGCGGCAGTGGCATCGGTAGAGGTATCATCTACCACTATTACTTCGGTTACTAAAAAATTGCGGAGGCAAAAACGCACCACTGCGGCGATTGTTTTTTCCTCGTTAAGTGCGGGTATAATTACTGACAGCATCGGCCCTCCGTTTTTTTGCCCATGCAACGGCACTGCACAGGCAAGGTGTTTTTCAATAATAAAATAGGGGTTAACTGTTTTACAAACGCCAAAAACTATGCCTGAAAAGAGGGTGGGCCATTTTAATCGGTAAAACAACCGCCACTGCGGGCAATATAGTATATAAAAAATGTTAAATATGATGAATGAGGCCGCCGGTGGTTAAAACACCAACGCTTTATCCCCTTTTGCGCCAATATTATGGGGCGCAGGCGGGGATGAATAATGGCCGCCTCACCCCATGCCCCCAATCCCCGCAGAGAGGGATACAAAAGAATTAAGCGAAACACGCCATTATAAAAATACCCATGGCATAAACGCGGGTATTATCACGCATAAAAAAAGCCCACCGGTATAACCAATGGGCCTTTGTAACACACTATGTGACTCTCTATTTTACGGCGTACCAGTTGCGTAACCTTACCTCAATACCTTTGTTACCGGCATCTACAAGGGTTTTAAAAGCATTTACATCGCTAAAGCCATCTTTACCACGGTAGTGGTAAGGGTACACTATTTTAGGTTTAAATGCAAGCACAGCATCAGCGGCCTCGTTCACCGTCATGGTGTAGGGCAGGTTCATACAAACAAAGGCAACATCAATATTTTTTAGCGCCCTCATTTCGGGTATGCCCTGTGTATCGCCTGCTATATAAAAGTTTTTGCCACCAATGGTAAGCACATAGCCGTTGCCACGGCCTTTGGTGTGCATGGCAGTGGGGCTTTCAGGCAAGTTGTACATGGGTATGGCTAATATTTCCACGCCAGCCTGCTGTGTTTTACTGCCATTGTTAAGTATTACCAGTCCTTTTTTATCGGCCTCGGGCATTTTATCGGCCACGGCCTGCGGCACTATAACGGTGGTGCCGGGCGTTTTAACTGAATCCAGCGTTTTAATATCAAAATGGTCGCCGTGTATATCGGTAATCAAAATTACATCGGGGCTGGCAAGACCTTTAAACAGGGCGGTGCCACCGCTGGGGTCAACATAAATGGTTTTGCCTTTTACGGTAATAACCATAGTGGCATGCAGCACAGGCTGTATGCTAACCTTGCCAACACTGGTTTTAAATACTTCGGGGGCAATAAGCTGCGCACCAGCTTTTAACATACTGGCGCAAACACACAAGGCAATAAAAGCATATTTCATAACTGGTTAATTTTTGTGCAAAAGTAGGTGATGCGTATGTTGTGTATGTAAACCTTACACGCACACAACACTAAGTTTTAGCAAAGTTTGTGCCTGTAACAACGGTAAAGCTTTTTTGTTTGATACGGGGGATTTTATTGTTTGCGCCGTTGCGGAGGAATTTACCGCAGCGGAGGGTTTTACCACAGCGAAGGATTTTACTGTAGCGAAGGGTTTACCGCATAGGGGCATAGAAACACATAGAGGCACATAGATATTTGCCCAAGTATCACCAACGGTTACTGTTGCTGCGCAACGCTTGTGCGAAAGGTTTTACCACAGCGAAGGGTTTACCGCATAGGGGCATAGAAACACATAGAGGCACATAGTGAAAGAAAGGAGCTTGATTCTTTTCTTAAAAACACCTATGTTCACCTATGCCCCTATGCTTCTATGTGGTAAACCAACACCGGGGCTGCATCTAACCCAAAAACACCTATGCTCACCTCTGTCTCCCTGCTTCTATGTGGTTAATCTACACCGGGGCGGCATCCAAACCCAAAAAACACCTATGCTCCCCTATGTTTCCCAATGCTTCTATGTGGTTAATCTACACCGGGGCTGCGTCCACACCCAAAAAACACCTATGTTTCCCTATGCCCCTATGCTTCTATGTGGTTAAAACAACACCGTGGCTGCATCCACACCCAAAAACACATCTATGTGGTTAAAAACTACATTGCCTGTTTAACGCTCTTACCACAAAGCCATTATTTTTTAAACAGATTTTACCACCTATAAAATAATTTTTACATACTTTTAAAGCCTTCAAATTTGAAAATGCCATTTAACGGCCGCCAATGAAAATGTTTTTACCGGTTGTATTGCTGTTTATAACAGCAGGTATTGCCTGCGGTGTACAGGCGCAAAACACAGCCACCCCCAAAAAAGTTATTAAATGGGTTAACAGCAGGCAGTGGGCCAATGGCTTAACGCTTAACCCGCATGCCAGCGTAAACCAAGACTCGTTTTACGCGGCCTACCACCGCAACAAAAAACTGTGGGATGCTGCTTTTACCTACTTAAAAACGCAGGACCTTAACAGTTTGCCCCCCGGCAAATACCCCATTATTGGCGATGATGTTTTTGCCAGCATTACCGATGCCCCGTCGCACAGCTTTGAGGAGGTAAAGTTTGAATCGCACAAGAACTATGTTGACCTTCAGTACATTATACGCGGCAAGGAGCTGATAGGCGTGGCGAATACCGCCCATGCCACCATTATAAAGCCCTACACGCCCGATGTTATTAATTACACTGCCGATGGTACGTATTACACTACCGACAGCAGTACGTTCTTCCTCTTCTTTCCCAACAACGCGCACCGGCCTACCATAAAGGCCGAGGGCTGCGATGTGGTTAAAAAAATTGTGATTAAAATTAAAACCGCCGCCGTACAATAAATGTGCGGGCAGGTATAACATATTATCATACAATATCCCCCTAAAAACAATCAAGCGCTATGCAGCAGAACAACGAATCGTCATCATCATCATCTTCTTCTTCCCGCCGTTCCTTTTTGGGTAAAATAGCCGCAGGCGGCCTGGGCATGGCTTTTACCGCAGGCTTAGGCAGCAAAGCACACGCGGCTAAAACGTTTACCCCCGATGCCAAACAGCCCGGTGCGCCTTTTGAGAGTGGCAAAAAATTTGTGCCTGTTATGGTTACGCCCTACAAGCAAAACGGACAGATTGATTTTGATGGTGTTAGCCGCCTGGTTGATTTTTACACTGCCGCAGGCGTTAAGGGCTTTTTTGCCAACTGTGCCAGCAGCGAAATGTACAAGCTTACGCCCGATGAAAGGCTAAACCTTACCCGCCATGTGGTAAAGCGCGTTAACGGCGCGGTGCCGGTGGTGGCTACAGGCTCGTTTGGCAATACGCTGGAGGAGAAGGCCGAGTTTGCCAAAAAAATATACCATACCGGTATTAACGCGGTTATTATGATTACCAGCCATTTTGCCACCGAGCAGGAGAGCGATGATGTGCTGATAAAAAACTTTGAGCAGTTTTTTACCTTAACCGATAATATACCTATGGGTACCTATGAGTGCCCCAACCCCTACAAACGCATAATTACACCCTATGTATTTAAATACCTGTTAGACAGTGGCCGCATGGTGTACCATAAAGATACCACCATTGACCTGGAGAAGGTAAAGGCCAAAATTGCGATGGTTAAAAACAACCGGCTGGAGTTTTACGATGCTTGTGTGGCCAACACCATGTACTCATTACAGGCGGGTGCCAAGGGCATGAGCGCCATTGCGGGCAATTTTTACCCCGACATACTGGCCTGGATGTGCGCCAACGCCACCAACCCCGACAGGCAGGAAGATGTTAAATACATACAGGCGCAGCTTACCGTTACCGAAGATATTGTGGGCCAAAACTACCCGCTAAGCGCCAAATACTTTTTGCGCAAAAGGGGTGTGCCTATTGAGGTGCTTAGCCGTACCAACACCAGTCCGCTTACCGCCCAGCAAATAAAAACGCTGGACGACACCTATAACGTTGTTATGGGCTGGTGCAAACGTATTGGTTTGGAGCCTGCACGTTTATCATAAACACACAGTTGTACAATGCCTGGCCCCACCCCCAGCCCACACAGGCAGGGTTTGGGGCCAGGCCTTTTAATATAGCCGGGAGCTTTATATTTCACCGGTGCCATATCCTCCCAATTCAGCCGCTACTCAGGGTACTTCCGCCGCAAGGCGGTAAACTCCCTTACCCTCTGTGAAAAGAACTCGGGGGTACTCTGTGATAAAAATTTCGCCGTTATCTCTTCCCGTGCGGAGAGGGATTGAGGGGGTGAGGCCGCTCATATAGGACTATTTAACGTAAAAAACAAGCTTTCAACGGTTTTTGAAATAAAAAAAACAGCAATTAGGTAAAAACTGATTACCTTTGCACACTTTTACAAATCATGCCGTAACATGACGTTAGCTGCCCCGTAAGGCGGTAAGCGAACTGCATGTGGCCTATTAAAATTGATAGAACACATGAAATTATCACAATTTCGTTTTGACCTTCCTCTCAACCTTATTGCCCAAAACCCTACTAAACGCCGCGAAGATGCCCGTATGATGGTGGTTCACCGCAAAACCGGCAATATTGAAAACAAGCACTTTAGAGACATTCTGGATTATTTTGACGACAAAGATGTGTTTGTGGTAAACAACACCAAAGTTTTTCCTGCCCGTATGTACGGCCGCAAGGAGAAAACCGGTGCTAAAATTGAAGTGTTTTTGCTGCGCGAACTTAACAAACCCAACCGCCTGTGGGATGTAATTGTTGACCCCGCCCGTAAAATACGCGTGGGCAACAAACTGTACTTTGGCGAAAACGACGAACTGGTGGCCGAAGTAATTGACAACACTACCAGCCGTGGCCGTACCATTCGCTTTTTGTGGGATGAGGATGAAGACAGCTTTAAAAAAATGCTGGAATTTTTAGGCGAAACTCCTTTGCCAAAATACATTAAACGCAAACCCGACGAAGAAGATAAAGAGCGTTACCAAACCGTTTACGCCAAGCACGAAGGTGCCGTGGCCGCCCCTACCGCCGGCATGCACTTTAGCAAAGAGCTTATTAAACGCTGCGAAATTAAAGGCATACGCTTTGCCGAGTTAACACTGCACACCGGCTTAGGCACCTTTCGCCCTATTGAGGTGGAAGACCTTAGCAAGCACAAAATGGATGCAGAGTATTACAAAATTGATGAGGATGCCTGCAAAATTGTAAACAAGGCCAAAGAAACCAACCACCGCATCTGCAGCATTGGCACCACCACCATGCGCGCCATGGAAACCAGCTTTACCGCACAAAAGCTGCTTAAACCCAGCGAAGGGTGGACCAACCACTTCATCCATCCGCCGTACCAGTTTAGCGTGGCCGACAGCCTGGTTACCAACTTTCACCTGCCAAAAACCAGCCTGCTGATTATGACCTGCGCTTTTGCCGGTTACGACCTGGCCATGGAAGCCTACAAAAGGGCCATTAAAGATAAGTACCGCTTCTTTAGCTACGGCGATGCTATGCTGATGCTGTAAACGGGGTAAGTACGAGGTACGAAGTTTTAAGTACGAAGTGCCGGGAGACGGTAAGATAGACAACATACCAGGCAGCAATGCCTTTATATACGGAAGCCAATAAAATTGAAGAGGTTGTACCTTTTTTGATTTTGTTGGCTTTTTGGTTTTTGGAGGAGATATATCAATATGAATTTTAGGAGAATCCCCCTATTAACGAAGCTAACCTGTATCCCCCTCCTTTTCCATATTAACAATTTGTTACCTGCTTCTTTATTTTGCAAAAAACTTGCAAAACCCGCCGCTTTTGCTTATATTCAAACTGAGTTGCTTGCCGTATGTATTTGTTAATACAATACTGCTAATACTTATTCTGCCCTCTGCCCAACCTGCTAAATATTAAAACCTCTTATAAAACTAACTTTATGGCACCACTACCAAATTTTGAAGTAAGCGGCACAAATGCATCCGCCCTTTTTTCTTTGAAAGTTTTTCGTGGAGAAGGCATGGCCCTTCTTGGTATGAGCTGGTTAAATGGCCAGCCTCCTGCAAATTTTGCCGGTTTTGCAATTGAGTACCAGGAACCCGGAGGTATCCAATTTTATCCGGTTAAAAACAGGCTTTCATTTCTTCACAATGATGGCAGCGTAAACGCAAACATCCTGTCCTCAAGGTTGTCGCCAATACAAAAATTCAGGTGGATACATTTTCCCCATAACGCAAACATACCCGGCGAATTTATTTACCGGGTTACCCCCGTTTTTATAGACGACCAAAACGTACTTAGTTATGGCGATTTTCAACAAGCGGCTATTCAATTGATGAGCGAAACCTATCCCGGCGTATTAAATATTGCGTTTACACGTGGTTTCGTTGCATCGCAAGCTTTTATTGACCGGTTTTCCGCAGGAGGTGATATCAGCACACTCATCCCCAACGATGCGGATAAAGGCTTAACTTTCGTTTCAACAAACCCTAAGCAGCCTGAGGCGTTAGACTGGATGGGATTTGAGGCCCGAACTGAAATACTTAACCTGTTAGACAAAGCCATTGCCGACACTACAGCACAAGTTAGAGTAACTGCTTACGATTTGAACGAACCCGAAGTTGTATCAAGGCTTGTTAAACTGGGGTCGCGGCTAAAAGTAATTATTGATAACTCCGGCACACACGGCGATGCAGGCTCTGCCGAAGACCAGGCAGAAAAAATGCTGATTGCCTCTGCTGGTGCTGCCAACGTGCAACGCCAGCATGTAAGCGGCCTTCAACATAATAAAACCATTGCCGTAAACGGCAATGTTATGTGTGCACTTGGTGGTTCTGCAAACTTTTCGTGGCGCGGTTTTTTTGTACAAAACAACAACGCCCTTTTCGTTTACGGGCCGGTAGCTGTGGGGCTGTTTTTTGATGCATTCGATAATTTATGGAACAATGCCACCCAAGCAGGCAGCTTTGCAAAAACAAGTTCGGCAACGTGGAACGACCTGAAACTGCCCAACATAACGGCTGAGGTAACATTTTCACCGCACAATTCAACCAATACTGTTTTACAAAGTATAGCAGACGATATAAGCACTACATCATCCAGCCTGCTATATTCACTTGCATTTTTGTATCAAACACCAGGCCCTATAAGAACTGCTATTGAAAAAGTGGCGGCCGATAACGATAAATTTGTGTATGGCATTTCTGATAAAACTGTGGGCGGCCTCAACATTCAAAAGCCGGATGGCAATCTACCTGTTGCTTTTCCTGCAGGCTTATTAAACAATGTACCCGAGCCATTTAAAACAGAAGTAACTGGTGGGCAGGGAGTAAGAATGCACCATAAATTTGTGGTAATTGACTTTGATAAACCCACCGCAAGGGTATATTTAGGTTCGTATAATTTTTCATCATCGGCAGACGAAAAAAATGGTGAAAACCTTTTTAAAATTCAAGACCGCAGGGTGGCAGTTTCGTATATGATTGAGGCTGTTGCAATGTTTGACCATTATGAGTTTAGGGATGCACAAAGCAAAAGTTCGGCTGGTAATAACAAGCTATTCCTGCATCTGCCACCGCGCAACCCGGGTGAAACAGCATGGTGGTTAGAGGATTATACAAATGCACAAAAAGCGCATGACCGGCTGCTCTTTTCATAAATAGCCGAGGCCTATTGATTATTAGATTTTTTGAATCTAAAGGCTCTTAAAAATAAATGAAGGCCCTTTGTAAATGAGGCCTTCATTTATTTTTGCCTCCCCCTAAAATAATCAGCCAGCACCTTATCAGTATCATTACTATACGCGTCAATAAGGGTATTGTAAATACCTTGCTCAAATACGCGGTTAGTGGTGTATATCTCTTTAAAAGTATTTGTCTTTATAAGGCCAAGCGTATTAACTAAAACAGGGTAAACATCAATATGCAAAAAATCAATAACGGGTTTGGCAGAGGGCCATGTGTTGTTAGCCAACGCGGCTTGCATACCGGCGGCAACCGATGTTTTTTGGGTATTTTCAAGTTGCAGAGCAGAATCAATTTCGTTAATAAAAAACTTTACTATTGTTGCTGTATCTGCCGGAAAATACTTTGCATAGTAAACATAACTGCGTTCCAAACGCTGCTTACATGCATCAATTGTCAAAGCCGTCTTCTTTACGCATCAAAGCATCACTCTTGCATATATCTGCATAGTTTTTTACTGAGCCGTATTTAGTAACAATATACTCTTGTAAACTGCCGTATTTAACAGGCCAGCCAGTTTCATTGGCACCTATTACTTTTATTATATTTCCTTCAATATAAGCCACTAAAGAGTTTGCGGCGGGGTCATCGCCATCTCTCAATTTAAGCGCGAAACAATAAGGTGAATACTTTTTTGCCTGCTGGTGCAGTGTGTAAAAAACTGACCGGGGAAAATCACGCAACTGAACAACGCTTGTATCTAAATATTGGTTCTCCCCATAAAGGTTTGGTACAATAAACAGGCTATCGTTCACATACTCAATACGATAGTTCATAAAAGAAGTATCAATACGTAACAGTTTAAAATAGCTGGTACTGGTTAAAACATTAATGCCATCAAAACCGCATCGCGGCACAATTAAATACCGCCCCCGCTTCATACACTTATTATAACTGGCATATCGTTTATTGGTACGTATAAACTTTAATACAGTGGTGTTGATATTGCTTACATAACTATTCAACTTCTTTTCAAACACCTGCTGCGAATGCAATGTGCTTATAATAAGCATAAAACCAAGTATCAGCAGGTATTTATTGTTGGGCATAATAATAGGGTTTGTTTGATACATCTATAAACTAAGCGGCGGGTTTAGTGCTTATAAATATAGGAATATAAAACAGTTTAGCATGAAACTCCATTTTCAGGCTAAATTACATCTGTCGCCGTATTCAGTGAAAGTCTTTCAAATACTAATTTATTGTTTTTGCTATATTTAGGCAGTAACCCGTTTTTTGAGAAGGCGCAATTTGTATAAAAAATCACTACGTCAAATTTAAAAAGAACTTATAACCCATGAAAAGCAATAATATAGGTAACCTGTTTGAAAACAGTTACGGAATGAAGTTTGATGATGCCGTTAACCTAATTAAAGCATACTTTGCCGCACACTTGCGCAATTTTACGTTGACACAGGAATATATAGAGAAAACCGGCTATTGGGGCTTAAGGTATACTTACAATAACATGGTGATTTTTATAAGTTGCGACAGGGGGTATCTTGAAAATGAAATAACAATTAACGGCCAGGAATTTTTACTCTCGGAATTTGAAATACTAATGGAAAATATTGAGCTTGCCAGTGAGAAAAATATTCAATTTTTATTGGGAGTAATAAAAAAGATGGTAGACAGCTAAGCTATTTAACAGGGCCCACTTTCAGGCGTTTTTTTAAAAGTATGAAAATTACCGCGAAGGTACGTTGCTCTAAAGGTAATACTCCGAACGAATGTTTCTTCTATGCATCCCTCACTTAACAACAGTTTTATTGTCAACTTATTTTGGCAATAAATTTATTGTCATCTCCCCTGCTATCTCCAAAAACTATTAGCAATCCTTCTTTTACCCCTCCCCCCTACTTCATCTCCGCCTGCATAAACTGGCCCATCACCTGAAAATAGCCAATCAGGTTTACTTCAATATGTGTATCGTCTTCGTAAAACAGTTGCGGGGTTACCTCCCAGCCTGTAACGGTGGTAAAAGGCTTTTGCTGCAGCAGGGCTTTAAGGGCTGCGGGTACGGGGCGGGCAGTGGTAATATGAAAAGTAAAGTCGGTAACGCCGCCGCTGCGTATAAGCACCAGGTTATCTGGCTGCAGCGCGGCTTCCTTGTACTGTAACAGGCTGGTATTGGTGGTGGTATCCAGCAGCTTTTGTAAGGCGGTGGTAAGTTCTACGTACGTCCACGCGCCGGTTTCGGCGGTGGTGTAAACGGCGTTGTTTAAAAGCTGGTCAAGCTGCTTTTGCAGGGGCGCATTGGCCACGGGTAATTGCAGGGCAACCTTTTTACGGAAAAACGAATCCAGCGGCACATTTTCGCTGATTTTATTGTAGCAGGGCTTTGCAGCTATCACCCTTACCATTGCATAAATATCCGGCCCGCCGCCAGTGCCGGTGGCTAAGTTTTTTACAACCTTCATGGTGTGCTTGTTTATAACACAGCCCAGCGAAAAAGTATCGCGGTTGCGCATAAAAAAAGCATTTGCCGGAAACGATATGCCCATGCAGCTATCGTGCAGGCGCCGCAACACCGGCAGGCTTTGCCCGCCGCGTGGTATGAACGATGTATCTATAAGTGCATTAAATTCACTGTTGCCAACAGCGTTAAAATGGATTGTTTTTACTTTTGTGGTACAACCGGCAAGTACGGCCAGCAATACCATTAATGGGGCTACCAGTTTTTTCATTTGCAAGCGTTTTTAAATAAAAAACTTATTGGTATGGTTACTACCGTAAATATAGATTTTTTGCTATAAAAAGCCGCTTTTATTACAGGTGCATCAACCGGGGGTACTAATAAGTGCTGGGGAATGTTGAGGGTTGATAGCATACCTTAATGGCTGCGCAGGGCATAAACACCCGTTTTGCGGGTAAAAGGCATGGCACCTGCTGCCTCAGGCCCATTGTTTGCAGAGGTTATAAAAATGAAGCTGCACACATGCTTTAACACCCTTAATAAAGGCAGTGTTAACCAGTATAACCACCAGGCCCTACTTATTAGGCATTAGGTTTGAGTTACCAGATGTGCTTATAGCTTGTTGTTTAAGGCAGTCAATTACGGCCAAAAGCTCATTTGTGGCATTGTAAAGCTTCTCCTTTACTATGCGGTTGCCCTCATATAAAAATTCAACACGGCTAAAAACATAATTGGTTTCAAGCGAAGCGGTGGCCTCCGCAGGTTTATCATCGTTGTTCAAATAGTCAATTGCTGCAACCCTGTTTTCACTATCGTAACTGTAACTAATGGCATGATAGTTTTTTATATACCCTCTGCCTTGCAACATCACAGGTATATCACCATCAAAATAACTGCGTACGGCAGTAAGGCCATGCCGGTTATAGCTAATTTTTTGTACTGAGTAGCCTGTATTGGTTTTTACGTACTGCCCATTTTCATCAAGGTAGGTGTATTTAACAGGTTTACCGTCGTCGTTGTAGGCTATCTGGCTTTCGTGATAACCATTCCAGCGGTTCATCGGCTGGCCGTTAACGTTCCAGTACGTGGTTGAAATGCGCCTGCCATAACCATCGTACCGGAACCTGCATTCGTACACCTGGTCAAAATTATCCTTGCAGGGGGCATCCTGGTTGTTAAAGTATTTCTCAGCAACAAGCCTGCCTACACTGTCTTTGCTGTATTTATAATGATGTACATCATAAGCATCTGTTACAGGTTTGCCTGCGGAGTCGAAATACGACTGCTCCTTCAGCATATTACTATCATTATAAACAGAGGTTATTTTATAAAACCCACGCCTGTTATTTATGGGTTCATCTTTTTCATTGGCAAAACTGCGTTCAATTTCGTTGCCCCTGCTGTCGCGTTTGTAGTGTATTATAGCAGCACCATCGCCCAACAGGTTTGTTTTGGTTATATGGTATCTTTTATCAAAACGTGTTTCCATTATCTCAAACCCATCCTCATTGTCTACATATTCAACCGTGGCAAAACCAAGCAGGTTATTAATAACTTCGCCCCCCTGGCCGGTGCATTGCTCGTCGTAACGGTTATACAACAATGCAGGCGGATAATTATACCCGTAAACACCAAGGCGGTTGGGCATAGGCAAACCATTGGGGCCAATAAATTTTTCACTCCTTTCTATACCTTTTTCATCTATCTCGGTAATTGTTTTAAAGCAGTCAGTAGCGGCGGAAACAACAGGCGAATCTGCCTGGTTGTAATGGGCAATGCTCTTTGGCAACGAGTAACGGTTACCATCGTCGTACCGGGCATACCGTATAATAGCGGCCCCTGTGGAACAAGCGCATACCGCGCCGGAGTCGTCAACATAACGCGTTTCTTTTAGCAGGTTACCGTTATATATATACCTGGCTTTTTTGCAGGGCTGAAAACTATTTTCGCCACGTATGCGGCGGGTTACCAAAAGCTCATTCTCGCTAACTTTTGTAAAATACTCCTGCTTAAACTCCTCGCCCCATTGGTTAAATTGTTTTAAGTGGCTTATGCAGCCTCCTAAAAAATACAGAACTGTTTTGCTAAGTATAATACCGGCGGGGTTATACCGTTCCACTTTTACAACAGTATCGTTAAGGCGGGTTATTTTGTAGTAATAGCGATGCTTTGTATCTTCTATTTTAGCGGTACCAAATACGGCGGAGGGCGCAAAGTCCCAATTGTGGTAATTGCCAGTGCTAACGGTAATGTTTTTTGGCGCGGCGGGCTTGCCTGCAACGCTTAATAATAAGCAACTGAGCGGGAAAAATAAAAGCAGCTTGCGGGTTAAAGTAAATGTATGCCTCATACAACGGGTGAATTGAAAATGTTATGCAATATAAACAGCCACACACTAATGTTTCCACTCCAGGCCTTTGGCAAAAAACTCCATATCCTGCAGGCCGTTATCATAAAAGCCAGCCCTTATAAGCACCTTCTTCGCCTTTTTTAAACGGCTTATAAAACGGCCGGTATCATTTACAAATAGCATGGTTGTGTTATAATCGGCCGCCCCGCTGCAACTATAGGTTTCGGCGGCAGAACTGTCAAAACGCACCTTTATGTTTTCACCATCCACCACATCTACCAAAAACTGCCCTTTTGTAACGGAAACAATTACATCATTCTCACCGTCTTTGTTACGCAGTTCAATATAACAATCGCTGCCGCCATCGTACGGCGCATTTAAATAAAGCGAGTTATCAGATTGTAAAACGGCGTGGTACACCTTTTTGCTGGTAAGCGCATCTTCCTTATCGTTATACTGCCAGGCACCTGTGCCATTAAGCATTTTGTTTTGATGGGCAAGCTCATCGGCTTTGGCGGTACTGTCTGCCGCCCTTCTGATTGCTGCGGTATCAACTGCCATCATCGGTACAGAATCTCTTAAAAAATCAGCTTCATCCTGCGAAGCTTTTTGTTGTGAAGTTGGCGGGTTGCAGGCAAGCAAAAAAAGCAGCGAAGAGAAGAATGCATATTTCATAGTGTGTATTTTTAAGGGAGAGGTATTTAATGTTATAAAGATAGCGGTATTGCAAAAACAAACGGCACCTTTTTGCTTTAGCACGCATTTATTTAAAAACTGGCAGGCTGTAAAACTGCGTGCATGGTAAGCCGCTGCCGCCACACGGCAAACAGGTACACTTTGTACAAAAATTGATATGGCGGTAAGGTAGCATTGGCTGAAAAAATTGGCATAAAAAATACAGTGAAACACATTGCTTAACAGCAACAATGTATGAATTAAATATTGGCGAATATTTTTGCAGCATCACCCCTTTTGCATGCGTTTTTGCTTACTCAAAGCAGAGTGGGCCACCCCTTTTAAAAACCTTAAAAGAAATTACTTTGAAATATTGGCCCCGTGTGGTAATTTGGTAAAAAAAATTATGAAACCCGCCCTTAAACTAATCATCTTTGTGGCTGTGCTGGCTATTTTCTTTAAAATTGTTACATCCTCAAACAGAACACCCCCAACGGTTACAGAAATTATGCATGACGACAGCATACCAGCCATGAGCCCCCCACTGTCCACCCCGGCTGCTAATACCTGGAGCTACACAACAGACAGCGATAAGATGACCTCAAAAATTATATACTATGCTTCTTTAGATGCCAACGACAAGCTTTATTTAAAGTTTCCGTACGATGGAGGCGTTACAGCATCCATTAACGTTCGTTACCAGGACGGAGAAAATGATGCATGGTTAGAAGTTTCCAAAGGGCAGTTTTTGGCAAATGCAATTCGTGACCAAAACATCAAGGTTAGGTTTGACAGTTCAAAAGCCATCACCTACAGTTGTGGTGCCGCTTCGGATGGAAGTACGCAAACGCTTTTTATACCAGCCACGTCGTTTATTCAACACTTAAAAAACGCCAGGCACCTGGTAATACAGGCGCAGATGTACGATAACGGCGTACAGGAAATGGAGTTTAACACCCAGGGCTTTACATGGAGCAAACAATAAGGGTTGCCTGCATAGGCCATTTCTCATAACACCGGGCTTGGCTGTTGCACATTGCTCCCCCGCTCCCCCTGTACCTACAGGCTAACACTAATACCCGCATTTGCCGTAATGGCGCTAACGCTTTGCTTTTGGGGGGAGCTGTACTGCGTAAATGAACTATACTGTTGCATTTGGGGAATTAGCTGGCCGGTTGAGCTATAGCCATGCTGCGTAGCTATATTAAAGGTTACATTTTTAAACAATGCATTGGTAGTGGCAAAATAACCGGCCGTAAACGCAAGGCTTATTTTACGGCTAAGGTGGTACTGCAAGCCCGCATTTACATTAATGGCAGGCGCTATGGCATGTACGCTGTTTTGGGCTATATAAGCAGCAGCGGTATCTGTAATGCTGTATGCCCTTATTTTAGCCATGCTTATATAGGCA
>CAZRDD010000078.1:4897-14863 GCA_964598675.1 uncultured Parafilimonas sp. | reverse complement strand
TGGAGGACTCCCTTTTCATTTGATTGTGCACATGGATGATGGCAGTATCTCCCTCAGTCAATTCAAGAATAGGCGCCGGTATTTGTCCATTGATAGCAATGGCATGGCGGTGTTTACCGGTAAAGTTTACCATCGTGTCGGTTACATATAAATCATATTCCACTTTTTTCCCCGTGTAAGCAACTCCTGCTTTTACAGGTGAAGGGTGTAAAGGAAAATTGTAGGAAGCTGTTTTGGACGCCACCGCATTTTTACCCATATCCATTTGCATGGATGGATCGCTTTGCGCCATACTGCAAAAAGGAAGAAAAAATAAAAAGGGAAATAGCTTTTTCATCTTGGTCTGATTTATTGTTTGGCCGGCTTCTTTGATTTTTTTTGTGCAGGGTTATTATCAGGAAAACGGATAGTATCCATTGAATTAGTTTTCATATTCATACCGGGCATATCCATTCCCTTCATGTTCTTCATCGTATCCATACCCGGCATATCCTTCATATCTTTCATGTTGTCCATTCCCTTCATATTTTTCATCGTATCCATACCTGGCATATTTTTCATGTCTTTCATATTGTCCATATCCTTCATCACATTCATTTTTTTCATGCTCTTCATGCCCTTCATGTCTTTCATATTTTTCATGTTGTTCATATCTTTCATCCCGTTCATGTTCTTCATGGTATCCATCATGCCCGGCATATTCTTAATCTCATTCATATTTTTCATACTATCCATGCCTTTCATATTTTGCATAGTATCCATTCCCGGCATTTTATCATTCATTTTCATGGTGCTGTCGCCAGTCATTTCCATATCTCCCCCGCCCATACCATGTTCTTTCATTAAATATTTTCCCATGGGGCCAACACCGGCAACATGTGTGAGCCTTGCCCCATGATGCCCTGCGATGGATAGAAAAACAGCAGCAATGATTGCGGCAATGAGTACGAGGATATCATACATCCGCCTGAATATTTTAAAAAAAATACCAATACTTTTAAGCAACAGCGTAATGCCCGACATCCACAGCGTGTATGCTGCATATTTTTCATGGGCCTCAAACATCTCCATAGCAGCGTTGGGTGCATCGGCAGAAGGCTCTGCATGTAGAATGGTACTGGCGGCCAGTGCCGAAATAAATGCGGCTGCCATAATGAAAAATGTAGCCCAGCGGATTTGTTTCCAGTCCTTTATTACCAGCACCGCCTGAAATGCAACAGCAAGCAGTATCAGCACTATTGGAAAGTGTACAGCCAGGGGATGCAGGGAAGAAAAATCTTTAAACATTTATATTTTATTTTCTTGATGAACTATGTGTAATCATAATTTTCCATTCACCTTTTATTTTCTTTAATACCGAAGTAGCTACTCCTTTTCTTTTTGCTTCTGTATTATCTTTAGCGATTATTATTGTATAATTATAGGTTTCTGTAGTAAAAGCATAATTGCCATCAACCATTACTTCCACTTTATAATTGCTGAATGTAATAGATTTAAATTCTTTCAATTCAGGGGAAAGGTGGTGTTCCAAATAGTGGGCATAGTTGCCTTCACTGCCACCTGATTCATAAATTTTTGAATCCGCTGTAAATAAATTTTCTGTTCCGTTAACATCTAATTTTTGAACGGCGTTGTTGTATTGTTTTAATACTGACTTTACGGCCTCTTCGTCTTTGGCTTTTGGTGATACCGGTAAGTTATCATCCTTTGTAACGAATTGCTTTATTGCTTCTCTTTCTGTGCCTGCTTCTTTACTTTGTGCAAACGAGGAAAGCGCTATTAAACAAACCGCTAAAGCACTTAATATCTTTTTCATTTTATTCTTTTTGATGAATAAAAACACAGGTACTTGTTACCTGTGTTCTTATAAAATGATTAATGTTTGTGGGCGTGACCGTCAGCAGGTTTTCCAGCTTTATTTTTAAACTTTGCCGACACTGATTTGCCGTTTACCTTAAATGTTGCAATAGCATTGGAGTATGCAGATGCTTTGGCATCATCCGCCATAAAACCTTCCGTACCCATTGGCATCAGGGCTACGGTTTTAGAAGTGCCATCCGCAAACTGCAGCAATACTGTACCGGTTATCCCTTTGTTGGCTAATGGCTTTGCATCACCATCCAGCACAAAGAATTGCAGCATACCATCCTTCAATAATATTTCTGCATGGTTTGGGTCAGCTTCCTGTACGGTGCCGCCATGTGGGCCTTTACCTGCAACACCTACATTATGTGGATTCTTTTGTGCAAAGGTTGTAGTAACGCCTAATAGTATCATTGCACATACTGCAACAATTGTTTTTAATTTTAATGCTTTCATTTTGTTTTGTTTTTATGTTTAAAAATTAATGTTTCATTTCTTTCATATCCATACTATCATGCTTCATGCCTTTCATGTTAGCGGCTGTGCCCTCTGTTACATTGAAAACGAAATCGCTGGTATATACTTTTCCTTTTGATTGATATTGAATCCAGCCACGGTAAACACCCGGCTTATCAAAAGTGGTATGTAAATCAAACTTGCCACTTTCCACACTTGGGTGTACATGTAAATACTTTTTATCAGCAAGACTCACTACTACCATGTGTGCTTTTGCACCGAGGTAATCTTCCAGCGTATTTACATCTACTTCTTTACCATTCAGCATCATTACGCCATTAATGTGCATGGGCATATTGGTTAAAAACTTTCCACCTTCCGGTGAAAGTGAAACAGAAAATCCATCACCACCTGCACCTGTTAATTTATCTGCCCCATAAGTTTTTGCTGCAGGTACTGTACCCGCTACAGTTACATTCAAATTATCTACCGTATGATTTGCACCGCTTGGTTTATAATCTGCAAACAAGGTGTACTTGCCAGGGAAGGGAAACTTTTCCTTAACTGTATAAGATCCATCCGCATTTAGTTCAGGATGAATATGGTTGAACCAGCTTAAGTCTTCGCTTACTACAATCAAATGAATTTTTTTTGTATGCTCTACATCCAAAGGCACCTGCTCAGTTGGCTTATCTTTTAATTTTGGTATCATAGATAAAGTAACTTCTTCGTTGGCTTTTGGCGAAGCAGGTGTAGCAGTAAACTGCATACTAACATTACTGGGGCCGCCTGCATTATCGTTGTGTTCCAGCTTCATGCCACATTTGGGGCATGTATCACCTTCTTTACCCGTTACTTCAGGATGCATAGGACAGGCATAAATATGTTCGCCGCCTTCATGTGTCATCGCATTTTTTGCAGTGTCAGCAGTTTCTTTTTTTGTTGTATCTGCGCTGCTGTTGTTGCAAGCCGTAAAAAATGTAACTGCTGCAATAGTTAAAGCAGCCATCGAAATCTTAAATCCTTTTTTCATGTATCTGTTTTTTATTGTTTGAATAATTATTTATGGTTATGCCCTGTGTGGCCTGGTGCATCTTTTTTGGTTTCTACTTTCGCAAGGTTCATGTTACACCTGGGGCATTTGCCTGCCTTATCGTATGTTTTATCTCCCTCACATTTCATCGGGCATTGATAAACTGCGGCCACTGCCGGTTTTGCCACCGCCTTTAAATTCATACCACACTTAGGACATTTGCCTGCCTTGTCGTAGGTTTTGCTTCCTTCGCATTTCATAGGACATTGGTAAACGACAGTATCTGCGGCCACGCTGTCAGCTTTTACTTTTGCGGATTGAGCATTTACAGCAGTAAAAGAAAATACTGCGATTGCCATTGAAAGAATAATTCTGAATTGTTTCATTTGTATTTATTTATTTTGATTATTAAAAATGTTTATTGATTTAAATAGATTGTTTTCATTTGATATACGCCGGTTGTTACCACTCTTTCGCCTTCTTCCACGCCTTTAATTATAGCAGTATATTTTCCGTTTGATGTGCCTTTGTTAACGTAACTGATACTGTATTGCTCCGCTTTATCCTTTACAAATACCGCAGGCTTGCCGTTTATTTCTGCAATGGCATCATTTGGCAGAATTACTTGTGTTGAGATATCTTTTGAAAAAATAAATACCCTGATGTTTTCGCCGATTTTAAATTGCGATTTGGGATTGATTATTTCAAAAATTACTTTTTGAGATTGATTGGCTCCGTTTACCGATTGTGCAGTGGAAATTAATTTTAAATGATAGGTAGTGGTATCATTTTCCATATTAGATGTGGCGGTGATGTTTTCTACAGATTTTACCTGTGCTGCATCATTGGCAAATACCTGTGTTTCTACCAACACTTTTTCAAGATTGGTTATATCAAACAATGTTTCACCGGCATTTACGACCGCACCTATAGAATAGTTAAATGCACCCACTACACCGCTGATAGGAGCTGTAAGGGTTATCATTTTTGTATTACCTGTGCTGCGTCCTGCATTAGCCGTAAACAACTGTTTATTTTTTAAAGCTGTTTCGTACCTGGCTTTTGCTTCGGTCACATCTTTTTTAGCAGCAATGTCTTCTATAGCTTTTAGCCTGTCGTATTGAGCTTTGGCTGCATTAAATTCAGCATCTACCGTATTCCTTTGTGAAAGAATATTGATTTGGGTACCTGCATCAACCTGCTGTTCTATCACAGCCAACACCTGTCCCGAAGAAACCTTTTGACCCACGGATACTTTTAATGAAACTATTTTTCCTGCCTGCGGTGATTGTATCACTGCCCTTCCCTGTGAGGAAGGAATAATGGTACCCAGCACCTGCGTTGATTGGTTAAAATCGCCTGTTTCAATTTTTTGGGTAAGGATGCCAAAAAGAAATTGGGTTTCCTTTTCAACCATGAATGTATTTGAAATAGTGCCACCAGATTTACCTGCTGGCTCATCATGTGCGGATGCTGTATTGTAGGTAGCAGTGGGCAGCAAGCAAAGCAGGATGAAAATGCCTGCTGCAACTTTTCTATTTGTTTTTTTCATTACAAAAAACATCAATAGTAAACCGGCTAATAATCCCGCTATACCAAAAAACCAGGTAGTTTGATACCAATGTGTATCAGCATGTACGACAGTAATTTCTTTTTCCAATTCCTTGCCAACAGCAATATTATTTATCAGTATCAAATCGGGGCCAAGCGATGAGTTAATATTAACGGTAAGGTTGTATGATTTGTTTTCAGGAAAAATTCCTTTTACCTCGTACACACCTTTGTCAATTTGAGTTACTACTAATTTTATGTTCGGATTATCAGCAACGGCAATTTGTAATGTGGCACTGTCAACCGGTGCGTTGCTATTAAAGTCACTTACAAATAATTTAAGTGTTGCTTCTTTACCGGGTGTCAGTGGCTGATATTTTGCCAGCAACTCATACACATCAGATACAGCTTCGCTGCTAAAATAAGCTGCAGGTTTTGCGCCTTCTTTTTTAGCATCTCCGTGGTCTTCTCCACCATGTGCAAAAACTAAGGAAGGGGTCAGCAGCAATAAAATCAAGATTTTCTTTATCATAATGTTCCTGTTATATATTTTATAGATAAGATGGCCTGGTTATAATTCCTTATAACCTCCAGGTATTTTAATTGTATTGAATAAGCGTCATTGATGGTCCGCAGGTAATTGATATAATCATTTTCGCCGCTTTCAAAAAATCGTTTTGCAGTACCAATAATTACATTGGCTTTTGGGATACCGGTGTTTTTATAGTATTGTAATGATTGTGTGTAGATAGCCAGTTCGTTTTGTGCCTGTATTAATTGAACAGAAAGCTGTTGCTGTAAACCACTTGCTTTTTGTTTATTAATTTCCCATTCTGTTTTTGCTGCATTGATATTGCTTTTATATTGACCAAACCACAAAGGCACGGTAAAACCAACACGAAAACGATTTCCAATGGGCGTATTTCTTTCCCCCTGATTAAAGTAACCAAATGCCAGGCCGGGCAATGCTTTTGCTTTTTGCAAGGCAATATTCTTTTGGGCAATCACCGTTGATTGGTTAAAAATTTGTACAGATGGGTTTGCTATAAAAGCAGTGCTGTCTTTCGCTATGGTAACATCCATTAAAAGGTTGGTATCAAGCGGTGCTGCCATGAAAATTTCCTGCAAGCCGGTGAGGTATTGTAGCTGGCTTTGCAGATTGCTGATGGTAAGTTGTGCCTGTAAATATTGGTTATGTATTTCGCCATACTGGCTTTCAGTAAATGTTTTTTGCAGGTAATCAATCTGCCCGGCATCAAACTGGCGGCCTGCCACTTTGCTGATCCGTTCATACACGGTATCCTGCACATATAATTGCTGCTGTAGTGCCAATGCGTATTGCAGCAACAAATACAATTGTTTTACCTGAAACCTCACTTCATTTTCTGTGAAGCCTTTTTCTTTTTCTGCCAGCACAATCCGTTGCTTTTGCAACTGGTATTGCTTGCTGTAAACTGTAGGAAATTCGGTTGACTGGGTAATACTTCCGGTATAAAATTTCCCGGTAGGGCTTTCTATAAAAACATCGGGGTTGGGCAGGTTTATACTGCTTTTTAGTAATTGCTTTTGCTGTAAAATGGATAACCCGGCAGCGGAAATATTGCGGCTATTTTTTAGAGCCATACTTACAGCATCCGCTTCGGAAATAATTTTTTGGCTGTAAGCGTTTGCTATTATAAGCAAGCCGGCAAAGACTGTTATGATACGTTTGAACATATAAAAATTTGATTACAATAACTGAAACAAAACGACTATGCCTTTGGGCAAAGCAGTGATAGTTCGATGGTCAGTGCCATCAAACTCAGTTACAATAATCAAATCTGGAAACTCTGTATCGCTATGCGAATGTCAGGTGGAGGAGGATAAAAGAACCTGGCAATATATTTTGGAGGGTAGGCCTTTGCTGAATTAAAAATATCTATACCTAAAAAAGTGCTGATAATAGCTGCAAAAACCGGTGCATCAATTGCTGTCTTAGCGTTTTGATTCAGGGCTTTGTCTAAACTCTGGAGTTTTTGTACCTCATCATTACAACAGCCTTTTTTTTCTTTACTATCCGCTTTCTTTGCTTCATGTTGATGGTTTGCAGATGGGTTATAATGGTCATCACTTTTTCCATTATCATGAACATGATTCACCGTAGCCTTTTCCTCTTCATGATGAGTGCTGTTAAACCCCATATCTATACCAATGCCACATGCAAAACCTACTATAGTATTCAACCCGAATACTATCAGCAGGACAGCCGCTTTTAATTGTATGGATATGTTTTTTTTCATTAAACTGGCGTAAAATTAGGGTTATTTTTTGAAAATCACCCTTTTGAGGCATAAAGATAGGCCAACTGGCTTGTTCAGGCTTACATAATTTCGGAAAGTATTTATACAATTATGGTTATACCTTGGCAAACCGGGTAGTTTTTATATCTGCAGCCCTGTTTATCACGGTCAAAATATAGTTGCCCTTTGCCAAATTACTCACATCTACCGGCAATTCCGTTACCCCTTTGTTAAGGTTTACTGAAATTCTTTTAACCACTATTCCCTGGAAGTTTGTAATAGCTATTTCAGCTTTATCGGCAGTGGCTGATGATAAACTAAGGGTTGTATTGGTATTGACAAGAGAAGGTGTAAGACTGTTGATCTCAAACCCCTTTTCTTTACCAGCTATTGCCACTGTTTTTGAAGTAGAAAACCTTCCATCCAAATCGCCTACTTTAATCCGGTAATAAAGCCTTCCGGAAACATTGGCATCTGTAAAATCAAAGGGCTGCCTGCAACGGAGCTGGTCTGCTTCAAAAGTATTGACGGTGGTATAATTTGCCCCGTCTGAAGAACGCTGTATTTCAAATTTTGCATACTGGAGAAAGCACACCACTTTCCAGTCTAATCTTGCAGTATTACCATTAGATGAAGCTACCAAAGTGCTTAACCGCACAGGTACAGAATCGGACTGTGTAATTTGCGAATTAACCTCAATGGAACAGATAATCGCAATTGTTAGTAGTAATAGTTTCATAAATATTTATTTTTGGGGTAACGAATATGGTATATACAAAAAAGATGTCACTTTAGATTTAGCTTATTTCTTTTTCGTAAATCATTTTCTAAACAATCATCAAGTATCACCTCTATTAGTTTAAAAATTACACCGGCTTTTAACCCGGTGTAATTGTATTGCTATTCTATGCTTGAAATAAAATATTCTTTAAAAAGGAATTTTATAATAAGATTTTACTCTGTTCACCTTATTAATATTTAAAGATAATCCCATTGGGTTTTTTACCCACTGCAATGTCTTTAACTTTTGCATGGGTTGTAACATTAATTACAGAAACAGTATTAGCTCCCTGGTTAGTTACATAACCATAATTGCCATTGAATGCAATGGCATGTGCGTCTGCACCTGTTGCAAACTCACCATGTTTCATCCATGTATTAGCACCCATATCCATATAATAAGCCACCTTGCCATTAGTGGCATCTGTAACCCAAAGTTCACTTGCAGTGACGTTGTAAGCAGCGTAACCCGGCTTAAACCCAAGATTGATGGTGGCAAGATTTGCATTAGTGGAAACATCAATCACTGAAATAGTTTGTCCGTCTTCATTATCAACAAACATTTTACCGATAGATGATGGCCATGCACCAACAGGATTCATTCCAACATTTACGGTTGCTATTACGGCTTTTGTTGATGGATTTATTACACTTACGGTATTACTCATACCATTGCATACATAGGCTTTAGTACCATCGGCACTAAACGTTACTTCGGCTGGTTCATCACCAACATTTATTGTACTTTTTAAGGCATAAGTGGTCGCATCATACACCAATACTTTTCCGGCCATATCCATCTGAGAAGTCCATATCTCTGCGCCATCGGGAGAAAATATCCCGTTATGGTTCATTACAGGTACTTCAAGATTCTTTTTTATTACACCTGTAACAGCATCCATCACAACAACCATACCTTTCATACCGGGCATACCCCCAGTATGGCCTGCACTTAAATCCATACCTGGAACACCGATGACCAGATGGTGATTTCCACCTGATTGGTGATGATAAATATGATGCGGCCACATTATCATACTGCCACTGCTGTTCATAAGATCAATACTGTCTGTAATCGTGTTTGTACTTAATTTGAATACTGAAATAGTACTGCTCTCTCCATTTACAACATAAGCTGCCGGATAGTCAATATTTTTTTCAGTCATTGACATGCTTTCACTTTTTTTACAAGATGGCATAAGCAGGATTACAGCCAATACTGCCAGAATAGATACATTAGATTTTAATTGTTTCATTTTAATTTGAGATTAGTTTAAAAATTATGGTACAGATAAAGAGGCATTACGGTTGCCCGGTAAGCTTATTTAGTTTTCTTATTGGCAAGATTAAATACTACTGAAGCCGAAGTGCCCAACGTGGTAAATTTTAAATCATTGTTATTAACCCTGGTTAATGGTATTTTAATGTAAGGCTCAAAGGCAACAGTCCAGCGGTTAGAAATTTTCTGATTCAACCCAAAAGAAAAATTTGATGTAACAGAAGCTGAATAACCATTTGCATCATGGTACGCCGCTGCATGGGTTCTTTCAACAATGGTATTGCTGTTCAATAAAAAAGTATAGTGTATGTTTTCCATTCTCATTTTATTGATGGAAAAACCTGCTCCTGCATAAAAGCTGGTTTTACTTTTTGAGGAGAAATGATAATAAAGCATAACCGGAACTTCAACAAACCTGCAGTAGCCGGTTGCGTCTTCCAGATTTATACTGCTGTAAGAGGGCAAATTAAGTTTTGCAGAATCGAAAGACATATTATTTCCAGTGGCAGTAAAATATTTCCTGGAAAATATTAACCCGGTTCTGATTTCTATTTTAGGGGAAATTCTGTATCCTGCTAATAAGCCATAGTCAAACCCCGGTTTTGAATATTTGTTAAGATGTACACTATTTATATTCGTTCCTGCAACAACAGTAATGGTAAAACTCCGGTTGGATTTGCTTTCCTTTTTATTTTTCTTAGTGGTGCTGATTGTATTATTTGCAC
>CAZRDD010000078.1:0-4887 GCA_964598675.1 uncultured Parafilimonas sp. | reverse complement strand
TTGCACTGTCTTTCTTTAAAGAAATATTTTCCGCCGGTTTAATATTTTTTTTAAAATCAGTAACGGTAGCGTTTTCTGCAGAGCTACTTGCAGTAACGATTTTGTCCTGCAAATTTTGAGTAATTGCACTTATGGTATGATCATTAGTCAGATTTTCATTTTCAGTTTCCTCAATCAGCAATTCTTCTTTCGGAGATTTTACTGTTAATTTATTCAGTCGTGGATTAACGGCTTTACTTCTTTTAGCAGCGTTATTGAAGTTTAAAGGAGATTTAGTATTTGGTTGACCTGAAAAAGTATAGTCTTTTGTATTTACCCTGGATTCATTAACAACATTCCTTGCAATAATTTGATTGGCTTGATTTGCATTAACTTTCAAATTATCCCGACTGTCTTTTTTATTACTATAAGGCAGTGGTAAGTTTTTCTGCACTGAATTTTCTTTAGTTGTTGATTCCGCTATAATATATTTTCCCTTTTTCCCATTATAGCTGCCGTCATATATCACATAAAAAGAACCAATAAACAGTACTGTAAATAAAAACCATATAGATACAAACCTTCTGCGCTTTTTCTTAACCGGCAATTCAATATCCAATTTCTTTTCAAGCTGCTGCCAGCCAGGTATAAGGCTTGCGTCAGAAAACTGTTCCGCCGCATTCCTACTTGTTTCCTCTAAATTATGGTCGTTAGCGTTAAACATATTTTTTATGAATCGTTTTTTTTTGTAAAGCTTTTCGCAGCAGGTTCTTAGCCTTAAATAAATTGGATTTAGACGTTCCCACATTGATTCCTAACATACCGGCAATTTCTTCATGTGCATATCCATCAATGGCAAACAGGTTAAAAACCATTTTGTATCCCGGTGGCAAATCCATAATGCAATCTAAAATCTCATTGTAACTGATAATATCTAAGGCAGATTCCGAATCATCTTCAATATCAGTAAGCAAAAGAGCAGTTCCATCTGTATAAGATAATTTCGGATGAAACTTATCCCTGTAATTAATACAATTATTTATAAGCACTCTTTTAAACCAGCCTTTAAAAGCCGCTTCATTGCATCCGTAAATTTCTTCGTTGTAGGAGTGCAGATTTTTAAACACTTTTACGAAACCATCACATACAAGGTCTTGCACCTCAATTTTACTGGAAGCATACCTGTAACAAACATTTGCAGCAAACTCTTTGAGCCAGTCAAAAAACAGCCTTTCCTGATGCCGGTTATTCTCCCGGCACCCGTTAAGTAAATTTTGTAACTCCAAATTTGATAATGCCAAATAATAATATTTTCTTTTTGATGGTTTTATTATGGTACAGCTCTTTTAGATAAAAGGTTGCCTGTGCTTATAAAACCTTGAAATGGCGACAAAGTTCCGCCATTAATGCTTATCTAAGCGATACATTAATTTGTTTAATGACAGGCTTAAAAATCGGGGTAAAAATATAACAGATTTTTATAAATACTTTTAGCCACGAGGCTGTTCTATTCTCTTAAAGCCATTCCTTTTTTCCCGATTGCGTTGTTTCTTTTCCCGATTGTGAAATGTTGCATAACAATTATATGTCACATTTGCAGCCTGATAAACTAAACAATATGAGTATGCAAAAAATTATAATTACAATATGTTCACTGTTATGTGTGCTAATTACCAATGCACAAAAGGCTGATACCAGCCGAACCTTAAAAGAAGTAACCATTACAGGCTACAAAACTGTAAATGGCGTAGGGCATTTGCCTGAAATAAAAAACGGAATTATTTATGCAGGCAAGAAAAACGAAATAATTCTTGTGGATAGTTTGGATGCTAACAAAGCCATCAACAACACCCGTCAAATATTAGGAAGAATTCCTGGTCTTAATATTGTAGAAACTGAAAGTAGCGGCTTTACTGCAAATGGCATTGCTACAAGAGGGTTGAATCCAATACAAAGTATAGAAATGAATACAAGACAAAACGGGTACAACATTAGTGCAGATGTTTATGGCTACAACGAAGCTTATTATATTCCACCAATGGAAGCAGTAAGCCGTATTGAAATGGTAAGGGGTGCAGCCTCATTACAATTTGGTTCACAATTTGGCGGCCTGGTAAATTATGTAACCAAAGATGCACCAGCAAATAAACCTTTTGAATTTACAACCTCACAAACCATTGGAAGTTTTGGAATGTTTAATTCTTTCAATTCAGTTGGCGGTACCTACAAAAAAATAAGTTACTACGGTTTTATTCAATATAGAAATATGGATGGCTATCGGCCCAACAGCCAGCAATGGCAGCTATCAGGTTTTGGAAAAGTACAATACAAACCATCAGAAAAATTAAACATTGGAGTTGAATATTCATTGCTTCGCAATCAACTAAAAATGCCGGGAGGATTAACAGATAGTATGTTTTATGCCAATCCTAAAGCATCAACAAGAACAAGGAACTGGCTGAAAAGCCCCTGGAATATTGCTACCGCTTATGCAAACTTTACTCCTTCTGAAAACACAACAATCAGTTTAAAAACATCTTACCTGTTTAGCAACCGTTCATTGGTTTGGCGAAACGAAGATGGCGGAGCAAGTGCATTAGATGAAATAGATCCGGCAACAAATGCTTTTGTACCACGGGAAGTGGGCAGAGAGGGCATACACAATACAACAACAGAACTTAGGATTGCACACAATTACAAATTAGGAAAACAACAATCAACCATTGCAGGAGGTTTAAGATATAGTTACGCCTGGTTCAAACGGCAAGGTGGTGGCGAAGGCACTACCAACAGTGATTTTGATTTATCCATCACTGGCGATTGGGGATATAATTTAGATTTTACCACTACCAATATTGCACCGTTTGTAGAAAATATTTTCAGAGTAGGAAATAATTTAACCATTACACCCGGCTTTAGATTTGAATATTTAAACAGCACCGCAAAGGGATATAAAACAGAAGACAATATTAAACTTTCACCCGACCAAAGCCGTAACAGATATTTTCCATTAGCAGGGTTAGGCATTGAATATAAACCATCGAAAAACACAAGTCTGTATGCAAACTTTAGTCAGGCATACCGCCCCATTGATTACAGCCAGTTAGAACCTTTTGGCACCACTTCTAAAATTGACCCAGACCTAAAAGATGCTTATGGTTTCAATGCAGATTTAGGCTACAGGGGCACAATAAAAAATTATTTGAATTTTGATATTGGTGGTTTTTACATGGCTTATAATAACAGGATTGGTGTAGTATTAAAGCAAGACCCGGTAACTGGCGATGACTATTCACTAAGAACAAATATTGCCAACAGTGTTCATAAAGGAATTGAAAGTTATGCAGAACTAAATATTTTAAAAGCCATTAATGAAAAATCTAAATATGGGTTAAGTGTTTTTAATTCTTTTGCATACATAGATGCAAGATATACCAATGGAGAATTTAAAGATAAGAGAGTAGAAGCCGCTGCAAAAACCATCAACCGTGTGGGTATAATTTTTAGCAGTAAATGTTTTTCTTCCACCTTCCAGGTAAATTCAGTTGGCGATGCTTATGGTGATGCATCAAATGTAAAAACAAGCAATGACCCCATTGCAGGTTATATTCCGTCATATACCGTTTTAGACTTCAGTGCTACTTATAAAATTAATAACTACGCCATTAAAGTAGGTTCAAATAACATAGGTGATAAATCATATTTCACCAGAAGAACGGATGAATATCCGGGGCCGGGAATTATACCCTCTGTGGGTCGTAGTTTTTATGTTGGGTTTACTGCAAAATTTTAATACCAATCATCTGCAAAAAATAATTATGAGAAATTTTAAAACATATTTACTTGTTATAGTTACAGGAGTAATAGCCCTGATAAGTTGTAGAAAAGAAAAAAATATTATTACATCAACCGATTTAACTATCCCTGCTGTACAAAGGATTTACTATATTGCCGCCGAAGAAGTAGAATGGAATTATGTTCCAACGGGAATTAATCAACTAACAGGTGGTGCATTTGGCAATGCTGAAAATGTTTTTTTACAAAATGACAGCAATCGCATAGGCAATAAAAATATTAAAGCCATTTATGTAGAATATACCGATGCTACTTTTACCACAAAAAAACCAAAAGAAAGTGCAGACTTAGGAATAGTCGGTCCTATTATAAGAGCAGAAGTCGGTGATAGCATACAAGTAATTTTTAAAAACAAAGCCAAATTCCCTTACAGTATTCATCCGCATGGCGTAGTGTACGATGCAGATAACGAAGGTATCATCGGCGTTGACCCCGGCACAACTTTTACTTATAAATGGGCAGTTACAGAAAACTCGGGACCTGCCGAAAGAGATGGCTCATCAATAGGCTGGGTTTATCATTCGCATGTAATGGAGCATGACAATAAAGATATTTATGCAGGGCTTGTGGGTGCAATTGTAATTTATAAAAAAGGCTATTTAGAAAATAATAAGGCAAAGGATATAGACAAAGAAAAATTTGCTGTTTTTATGATCGTTGATGAAAATAATAGTTTGTATTTAGACAGTAATAAAGTAAAATACACTTTAAATAATGTAAGCAATGATGACCCGGATTTTCAGGAAAGCAATCTGAAACATTCTGTAAACGGATTGATGTATGGCAATTGTAAATTCACCAATATAAAAGCAAGTGAAAAAGTTAGATGGTACTTAATGGATTTGGGCAATGAACTGGATAACCATACAGCCCATTGGCACGGCAACACCGCTAAAGTTAGTGGCAGCCGTACAGATGTGGTGTTTCTTGGCCCTGCAAATCTTATTACGGCAGATATGAAGGCAGACAATGCCGGCACATGGCAATTTCACTGCCATGTAAACGACCATATTTCAGCAGGGATGATTGCTTTGTATGATGTGCAGTAGAATC
>CAZRDD010000077.1:0-14957 GCA_964598675.1 uncultured Parafilimonas sp. | reverse complement strand
TGGGAATGCTGCAGGGCAAAGCGGGCAAGGCAAACCCCGCCGTTGGCAGGGGGTGTAATACGCATATAAAAACCCGGATATACATGGCAGATATTTTTGAAAGACTCATTAAAAATTACGGCCCTATCGGGCAGCACAGGGAAAGAGCGCATGGTTATTTCGCTTTTCCAAAGTTAGAAGGTGAAATTGGCAGCCGCATGAAGTTTCGCGGCAAGGAAATGATTGTGTGGAGCCTTAACAACTACCTCGGCTTAGCAAATCACCCCGATATAAGAAAAGTAGATGCTGATGCCTCGGCTGAATTTGGCCTTGCTTTACCAATGGGTGCAAGGATGATGAGCGGCAACAGTAATTACCATGAGCAACTGGAGAAAGAACTGGCTGAATTTGTGGAGAAGGAAGATGCCATTTTAATGAACTATGGCTACCAGGGCATTATGAGCGCCATTGATGCACTTTGCGGCCGCCACGATGTTATTGTGTACGATGCCGAAAGCCATGCCTGTATTATTGACGGCCTGCGCCTGCACCCCGGCCACCGCTATGTATTTAAGCATAACGATATTGAAGATTTTGAAAAGCAATTAGAACGCTCAGCCGCCCTTATTGAAAAACAGGGCCGCGGCGGTATACTGGTTATTACCGAAGGAGTTTTTGGTATGGCGGGCGACCAGGGTAAACTAAAAGAAATAATTGACTTTAAAGGCAAATACGATTTTCGTTTACTGGTTGACGATGCGCATGGCTTTGGCACATTGGGCCAAAGGGGCGCCGGTGCTGGCGAAGCACAGAGTTGCCAGGCTGGTATTGACCTGTATTTTTCCACCTTTGCAAAGTCTATGGCTTCCATAGGTGCTTTTACGGCTGGCCCAAGGGTTATTATTGATTATATACGCTACAATATACGCTCGCAGATATTTGCAAAAAGCCTGCCTATGCCTATTGTAATAGGCAACCTTAAAAGGCTTGATATGCTGCGTACCATGCCAGAGCTGCGCGAAAAGCTTTGGTACAATGCCTTAAAATTACAGCAGGGCCTTAAAGAACGCGGCTTTGATATTGGCAACACCAATACCATGGTTACCCCTGTTTACATGAAAGGTGGTGTAGAAGAAGCTACCGCTATGGTAATGGACCTGCGCGAAAACTACGGCATCTTCTGCTCAATAGTAGTATACCCGGTTATACCAAAAGGCCACATTATTTACAGGCTTATACCTACTGCCGCCCATACCGATGAGGATATTGCACGCACCCTTACTGCTTTTAGCGAAACAAAAGCCAGGCTTGATGCAGGTGCATACAAAGTGGAAGCTATACCCGATATGGCTGAAGTCAGATAGTTTACAGCTTGTGGCTTTTTACAAAAAGCCACAAGCTTTACATAATAAAAAAAGTAAAGGTGGGCCCGGTGGCTCACCTTTACTTTTTTACCCATACAGGCTTAACCGTTTATGGTTGATTATATATTGATCAGCAGCCTGCCACTTTTTGCCCCTTTTGAAATAACCGTACCATCCTGCACCTGCATTACACTGCCTTTTGAATCGTAGGTAAGGGTATACAACACCTCCAGGTGTTCTTTATTATCTGCCACATTGGGTATTTCTACTTGCTGGTTGTAAGCGTTTGCCGCAGAAGGGTATTGTTTTAACAACATGGCATCGTAGCTTTTTTGCCATACCACCTTACGCTCGCTGCCCCTTACTTTAACCACGGTAACCTGTAACCTTGCCACTGCATCGTTGTAAACGGCAGAGGAGTAGTTACCATCCCTGAACACCTCGAATGATATATTTTTATTGATTGTTTTCTCGGGGGCTATCATTTCTTTCAGGGGTTTGCTAAAAGCTGCCAGTAAAACTGCTATTGCTATTATTGCTATGCCTGTTAATTGCCTTTTCATATAAATTCATTTGAAGTATATATGGCAAAAGCCGTGGCATACGTTGTTAACAGGGTTATAATTAGCTGATGAAAGGCGTTTTAAGATTATAAACGGTAAATTAAATTTATAAACGGTTTATTCTTTGAAAACATCAAGCCATCAAAAAAATTAGAAGTGTACGGCTTCGATACAACTGCTGTTGCATTGTGATACAACTGTACGGCAGCTGCTTTTAACATGTATGGCAAAAGCAATGTATCAACTCAAAGCATGGTGCCTTGGCTTTGCGCTGTGCCAAAATACTATGGTTATTTATTAAGATAGAAAACAGCAATGGCTGCGCCACCCAGCAAAGCCAATACAGCGGCGTAAATAACCCAGGCGGGTATTTTTTTTCTGCCACTGTCTTTCTGCAACAGGTCAAGGGAATTTAGTTCGTCCTCCCCAATCTTAACCGTATGGCCTTCGTTTTTGCGCACCACTCTTTCTGCATGCAAATCGGGGTAAAGCGATTGCACAAAATTATCCGGGGTAAAGCTATAGGTATTGGAGAATTGGCGCGTAAGCCGCCCCATACCGGGAAAATCAACATGGCCATTGAGGCTGAACTGCTCCTTAAGGTGAAAAATAAACTCGTTAAACCGCTGGATGGCTTCCAGTTCATCAATCTTAAAACCATTGGCAATAAAGCGGTAAAAATATTTATCAGCAAGGGCAGCACTTTGCGTAAACCTTATTACGGGCGAATATGGATAGAGCTTTTTATTTACAAAATCAATTCTGGATGGCACCTGGTCAATTTTAAACACGCCAATGCCCGGCAGGGAAAGTTTTTTATGTATTACCAGGTATTTATAAAGGTATCCGTACATGTTGTTTTTTATAATTTATCAAGCAGCGCCCACTTAAAAAACCTGTTGGTTTTATTAAAGTGGGCGCTGTATTAAAATTAAATAAGGCCTAATTTAGAACGAATATACAACTCCTAACAAAACATTAAAGCCCAATGCCTGGTATTGATGCCAGCGCTGGTATTTATTATTGAACACATTATTAAACTGCGTCCAAAAATTAAAGTTCTTCACCAGTTTAAATTCAAGGCCTGCATTAACATCAAAAGCGGGGTCCAGCTTACCGGCAGTCAGTTGCTTGGTGCGGTAATGTGCGCCATCCCAAAAAAACAGGTCGCTTTTTACAATTACATCTTTTAGCACCTGCCACCGCAGCGAGCCATTAAGCTCCAGCGGCAATAATCCCCAGGCCTCCTTGTTATCCCTCAGGCCACTGTACTGGTTAAAGCTTGCCCCGGCAATAATACTCAATTGCTCCTGCACGGTATAACCAACCTCGCCATGAATGCGTATATCCTTCATTTGCCCCTCGTTTA
Source organism: uncultured Parafilimonas sp. (assembly GCA_964598675.1). Classification (GTDB taxonomy): domain Bacteria; phylum Bacteroidota; class Bacteroidia; order Chitinophagales; family Chitinophagaceae; genus JABDFW01. Next base: position 11,682 of record CAZRDD010000077.1, on the reverse strand, counting down.
CCACGTTAAACGATTTGCCGGTAACAGTATCGTTTACAAACAAAGCCTGGTCGGTAAACTGCAGGTACGATACTTTAGCATTGTAGGTAAAATGGTCGCCTGCGGAGCCCTTAAAACCAGCATACTGCTCGGTAACCCTGGTATTAAAAAAAGAATGGGGCTGGCTTAACCAGGGGTTAGTGCCTGCCAGCGACTGGTAGGTATTTTTATTAAAGTACCCTATCCACCCGGCCTGCAGTATAAATTTTTCGTTGGTAACTTTTACTTCGGCAGACACATTGGGCAGCATAGCCAAAATGCTGTTGTTCCACGATGGGGTAACACCCGCTATCAGCGTAAAGTTGGGTGTTTTAAACTGTAGTGCCGGGGTTAAATAATACAGGTTGTTGTTAACGGAGCCACTGTCGCTTTTATAGCTGGTAATATCGGCCGTAAGCCCCAGGTTAAAGGCAAATATTTTGCCAAGCGATTTTGAAAAAGGCGCATCTATTATAAAATTACTCTCCTTACCATCCCTGTTATCATTAAACATGTTTAACGATACCGAAGGCGCGTAACTTATACCAGCCTCGTTTTCCGTTTTATTGCGTAAGCCCACCTTACCGCCAAAAGTGGTAAACTGCTGCTTCAGTTCATCTTTGGTAAACTTCAACGTATCTGGCTGGTAACCATACTGGTACTGGGTGCTTTGTTTTAAGAAGAGCTTACCGCTCCATTCATTTCTATTAGAGGAATCGCTGAAAATACCAAGCGCTTCAATATCAAGCTTGCTGAACTTTTGCGAAAGCTGCGCCCCGTTTGATGCCGTATACCTGCCATGCACATTTAAAACACTGTTTACACCATCGCCAAACGACAGCCCTGTTTGCAGGTAAGGGGTGGTGTAATTGCCATAACCGGCTTTTACAAAATTTTTGTTTTGCCAGTGTATGGCGGTATCAATGGTTTCGGCCAGGGGTTTGAGTGGCACCGACTGGTAGGCAAAAAACAGGTTTTGCGCGGGTACGTTGTACGATAAAACTGGCAACACTGAATCTGGCGAAGGTGCTGCAGCGCTAAAATTTATTTTAGACGATGGCTTTAACGAAGGGCTAAAAGCTGCTGTTACCACCACCGTACGCGGTTGGCTGGTATCTGCTGCAGCTTCGGCCTTTTGAACAGGAGTAACCTTTTCAGCAGGTTTTGTTGCCGCTTTTTTTGCGGGCTTTTTACCAGGCTGCCTTCTTTGTGCAGAAACAGTATAAGCAGCCGCAATTACAATAACTATAAGGAGTAATTTTTTCATGGTGTTTGTTTTACTGTTGCTCTACTTTACTGGTTTTGTTTTTCTCGTTTACTACTACATCCAGCTTATCCTGGGCTTCTTTTTTAAGGTCGGCATAAGCGGCGTTTTCCGTAACACTTTTTAAAGTAGCCTCTGCATTAAATAAGTCTTTCTCCTGGTAGTATACTTCACCCAGCAGAATATACGCTTTTGTTATCCAGTAATCGTAGGACCCTGCTTTGTTCACCACATCAAAACCCGCTTTTTCCGCCTCGGGCAGTTTGCCCTGCGCCAGTAATATTTCCGCAACACGGTACCGGGCCTCCGCCCCATACTCCGATTTACCAAGTTCTATTACCGATTTATAGGCAGTAACAGCTGCATCCTGCTGGTTGTTAAGTTGGTAACTTTTAGCAATTACCATACTGGCCATCATTTTATCATCGGTAGCCAGGCCTTTTTGTTGCAGCAGGTCCTGGGCATTTGGCACTGCCAACGCCCATTGGCCCAGTTTATACTGGCAACGCAACAACCCGCGCATGCTCTCCAGCTTATTATCGGTGGCGGTAGCCAATGCTTTAAGCTGTATGTAGTATTGCTCTGCCTTATTGTAATCTTTTAATTCAAAACAACAAATGCGGGCCGCATTTAATACACTGGTTTCAGCATATTTATTGGGGGCTTTGGCCGCAACAAAAGCATAATTCTGTAATGCTTCCACGTAAGCCTGCTTATTGTTTAGTATTTCTGCCGCCTGGTAGTTGGCATCAATAGCATAACGCCCATTGGGAAAGCGTGTGATATAATCATTTAAACCCTGCAAGGCTGCATCAAAGGAGCGGTTGGAGTAAGCAAGGTTTGCCGATACATACGTAAGCGAATCTTCTTCTGAAAAACTAACTGCTTTGCCGTTCTGCCGCATAAAAGCAACAAAATCGGCGGGGTGCTGGTTTTCAATAAAAATACTGCGCACATACTCAACCGCCTGGTCGCTTTCGGGCGAGTTGGGGTAGGTTGATACCAATGTTTTAAAATTATTGATGGCCTCGCCATTGTTTTTAAGGTTGTAATACGCCACCCCCAGGTTAAGGTACGCCTGGGGCTTGAAAGCTTCTGCGTTTTTATTGCCTAACAAGCTTTTAAGCGGTGTTATGGCATTTTCATAATTTTCGTTGGCCAGGTATGTATTGGCAATTTCCATATCGGCATCAGCCGTAAACGGAGAAGAAGGGAAGCGTTGCGACTCCGACTGCAGCAACCCTATTTTTTGCTGGTACTGCCCCGAAGCGCCTGCAATAATGGCCTTTTGATAAAGGGCATAATCGGCGGAGGGCATACTGCGGTTTATAACATTATCATATATCTGCAAAGCAGTGCCATAATTTTTCTTCATAAAATAACAGTCTGCACTGCGCAGGTAAGCACTTTGCTGTGCCGGTGTGGTTATACTGGTACCCGTTGCCGTTACCTGGTTAAAATAACGCAGCGCATTGTCGTAATCCTGCTGCCGTAAAGCGCTAAAGCCCAAAATATAGGCAGCATTGGCAGGGTTTACCTCGCCATACGTAACCGGTGTTTTCATGTAGTTACCCATATAATACACCGCTGAATCGTACTGGTTGGTACGGAATGCAATCTCCCCTTTCCAAAAATTGGCATAAGGCAACTGCACCTGGTTGTAAGCAGCAGTATAAATTTGGGTGAGCAGCCCATCGGCCTGCACAATCTGCTGGTCATTTATTAATTCGGCAGAACGGCCCAACAATATCTTGGGGTAAGCACGTTTTACTATTTCGCTTTGCGTGCCAAGCCCCTGTACCAATTGCAACGCTTCGGCATAATTGTTTGTGTTTGCCAGCACACTTACCAGCAGGTCTTTGGCTTCGGCATTGTACTCCGACGCCGGGTAGGCCGCTATAAATGCTTTTAACTCGGTTAAAGCCACATCGTTATACCCAAGCTCGTACGACAGCTTACCATAATTAAATTTAGAAATTTGTTTTTGCGTGCTGTTGCTGCTGTTTAAAGCACAAAACAAAAATGCGCTGCGGGCACCTGGCTTTTGGTTAAGCTTTAAGTAGGCATCGGCCAAAAGGTACATGCTGTTCTGGGCCAGGGAGTCCTGCTTGCCGCCCAGCTCCTTAAAACCTGCCGCAGCTTCTTTCCACCGTTTTGCCTGGTAGTAGCTGAATGAAAGTTCGTACAGGTCTTCACGGCTCACCTTTTCTGTATGGCTAACATAAGCCTCCAGGTAAGGCAACGCTGTAGCAAAATTCTTTTGCTCATAATAAATATGCCCAACGAGCTGCTTCAATTGCAGGTCTTAATCCTGCGCACCCGCCTGCAATGCTTTTTCGCCAACGGCAAGAGCTTCATCCTTTTTACCCTGAAAATAATATATCTCTGTTTCGTAATAAGGCACAATACTTTTATAAGCGGGCTGGTCTTCCACCACTTTAAACGACTCCAGGGCATCGTTGTATTTTTTATCATTCATGCTTATAAAACCATAGTAATAGTTGGCATCAATGTAATTGGCATCTGTAGGTATTTGCCGTACCACATCAAACAGGGCTTTTGCATCGCTAAAGCGCTGCATGGTAAAATAACTATACCCCTGGTGAAATTTCATGGTGCCAATCTCCTTATTGCTAAGGTTTTCTATATTGGCCATTTCGTAAAAAGTAACAGCCTCGGTAAAATTCTTTTTGCGGTAATAATACTCGCCCAGGTGGTAGCTCATCATTTCAATGCGCGGGGCATGGTGCTCCAGGTAAATAAACTCCCGTGCGGCAGTTTCTGCCGTTTGGTCGTTTAACTCAAGGCCACATACTATGGAATAGTATTTCGATTCCGTTTGTATGGTTACCGGTATATTGCTGTTCGTTTTTTTCTCGGTATACAGCGTTTTAAAAAGCGGGTAAGCAAGGCTAAACTGCTCTTTTTGGTACAATTCCTTGGCAAGCTTAAAGGCTGCATCAGGGTCATCATTAGCCTTTGTATACTGGGCTTGGGCTGTGTAAAACAGTATGGCTGCTGCACACATTAAAGCGGTTTTCTTACAGGTTAATTTCATAATGCTGATTGAACGGTATTTTGAGGCAAATATTTCATTTACTTTCCTAATAAAAAGTAAAATTTTATTAAAGATAATAACGTTATTTACGGCACAAACATTGTTGTGCATTTGTGGATAAACATTTGCAATTGCTACTTTTGTATAAACATTGTGTATGAAGAAATTATTATCAGTACGTTATGGCGAGTGGGCTTTTAACCTTGCAATGCTTTCGTTAAGGCTGGTTTTAGGGTTGCTGATGCTTTTTGCCAACGGGCTTGATAAGCTGCAGAACTTTAGCAAACTAAAAGGCGACTTCTATAATTTTATGCACCTGGGCCCCAAAACATCGCTGATACTGGTAATTTTTGCCGAGCTTTTTTGCAGTGTTTTTGTTGTACTTGGTTTGTTTACACGTTTCTCAGTAATACCGCTTGTTATTGCTATGGCGGTTGTAATATTTGGGTACAATGCAGGCAAACCCTGGGGAGATTCGCAAACGGCTTTTGCCTACTTGGCCGGGTATTTTACTTTATTACTTTGCGGCCCCGGCAAAATTAGCATAGATGGCATGATTGGTAAATAGCCAGGTAACAATACTATTAACCAAGCATGTTTACACAATTAAAACCGCCTACCCCTTACAATGAAAAAAAACACACTGATACAATTGGTGCTAATATCATCGGGCATTACCACCTTTCTTGCTGGCTTTACATTCATCATTCCCAGGATACTGCATTTATTTGGCAACTTTAATGAGGAAAACGCCATTAGTGCAGACGATAGCCACTTTTTTGTTATTGAAATAGTACGTATTACCGCAGGGCTTATAATGATATTAAAATCTGCAGGCATAAGCGATTTCATAGCAGAGAGAACAGGGTTTGATGACAGCCTGAAAATTTACACAAAACCTGGCCAGCTATTTTCAATGCTGCTTATTGTAATAGCGATTGTTCATCTAACAGAGCAACTACCGTTTATATTCAGCGGCCTTGTTTACATTTTAACAGGTACTACCCTTGCAAAAAACGGCAAAGGCATTGGCTATAGTTTTTCGCAATGGCTCTCGGTTTTTTCGCATATCGTTGTTCCTGTACTTATCATCGCGTTTTGCAAACCGCTTACAAAGTTTTTTTTAAGGGATATTGCGAACGATGATGATACAATTGTTATTGAACACGAAACCATAATCATAGAAACCACCAGCAATACAGAGCCATAAACAAATTGCAATTACAGTGCTTGTATGTTTGCATTGAAACTTGTAAGCATTATAACTGATGAATTTTAAATTAATAAAACTACATAAGCAGCAACATGTACGAATCAATAACACAGGTAAGGGTACGATATGCAGAAACAGACCAGATGAATGTAGTGTACTATGGCAACTATGCACAATACTTTGAAGTTGGCCGTGTAGAAAGCATACGCCAGTTGGGTTATACCTATAAAGACATGGAAGTATCAGGCGTTATAATGCCTGTTGTTGAACTAAACGTACGATACCTGCGCCCCGCCACTTACGATGACCTGCTTACAATAAAATCACAGATACGTGAACTGCCCACAGACCACCGTATTGAGTTTCACCAGGAGGTGTATAACGAACAGGGTAAACTGCTTACATCGGGCAAAGTAGTATTGTACTTTCTTGAGCTTGCCACGCGCCGCAAAACCAATATGCCAGATACTTTAAAAGAGCGGTTAGCCCCTTATTTTGAAAAATAACAAAGCATAAGGGCCGGTTATTGCAACACTGCAGCAGTGCCTGTGCAAGTATTAATATTTTATTTTTCAATTTTTCTTAAAAATAAGGTTGCGAGTACATACCCTGCTAAAAAAGAAACCAGTATTACCAATAAGGCTTTAATCATGTTTAGTTGGTTTTACATTAAACAACACTAATAATAGCTTGCACATTACTAAAGCCCGTGTGGAAACACAGGCTCACTAAGTCGTACCTCTGCAAAAGGGCTGCATCCCCCTATGGTACAGCCCTTAAAGTTTTTTAAGTTTACCAACACATTGTTGGCAAAACCCTATTGAAAGCAACTTTGCTTAATCTACAAGATTTGTATTAATAACAACACTGTACCTTAAAGCATCAGCATAAAAAGTGTTAGCCTGTTAAACAACTATCACACATCATTTGCCGCAACCAACAATATTGGCTACTCTGCTTACAAGCTATTAAAGCATATAATGCCTGTTATAGTAAGCATTTGTAAAAACAGGTGGTTATCATTGCTTTTTTGCGGATAGCCTTCCTTCTCTAACACAAACGTATGTAATCAATCACCTTTATTTGGCATAAGGTGGGCAAAACGGGTTGCGGGGTGGGTAAACATTTAAAAAAAGGGGGTGGGCAGTATAACTATCCCTGTAAAATTTTCAATTTTTCCAGCAACTCAGGAAAGTAGCTTTTACCAACAGGCAACGTTTTGCTGCCCACTACAGCCTCTTCAGCATCAAAGCTTTTTATATGATGCAGGTTTATAACATACGAGCGATGCACCCGCCAAAAAAAGCCGGGCAACGATTCCTGCAAAGTTTTAAGCGTTGTTTTAAGCACATATTGGCTATTAATTGTATGCAAAGTGGCATAGTTATCGTTTGCCTCAATAAACAACAAATCATCCAGCATTACCTTCACAAATTTGCTTTTGTGCTTTATAAAAATACCATCTTTAATAATTACCGGCTTCTCCTCGCTTTCTTTGTCAGCAACTTCTACCTTTTTTGCAGCATACTGCATAAGGGCTGTTTCAATAGCCGCATACAGGTCGTTCTCGCTAAAAGGTTTAATAAGGTATGCGTATGGCAATGTTTGCTTGGCTTTATCAATAGTTGCCTTATCGCTGTGCGATGTTATGTAAACAAAAGGCAACTGTAATTCGCGGTTTATATATACAGCAAGGTCAATGCCAGACTTTTCGCCCTTAAGGCTTATATCCATCAACACTATATCGGGTACCGCATTACTTAACGCTTCAACCGCTTCATTGTAACTTATGCAAATGGAAGTAACCTCGTAACCAAATTCATGCAAGCACTCCTGCATATAATCTGCAATAATTAACTCGTCTTCGACCAGTAAAATCTTAATTTTTTTCTCCATTATGCAGCAACTGTTTCGGTAAATGAAATTGTAACAGCAGTACCATTGGCAGAGGCAAAACTGGCTTCTCCCCCCAATTGCCTGGCCAGGTTTTTAACCAACCTTACTCCCATTGAGTTTTTCTTTTCGTAACCTTCCGGCAAGCCTGTACCATCGTCAGCAATATGTAATTTAATACGATTATCGTTTTGTTCCAGGGTAATATTTATGTTACCCTCCGCCTTACCGGCAAATGCATACTTGCAACTGTTGGTTATTAATTCATTCAAAATAAGCCCCACTGATATGGAGGTATCCAGGGACAATGCCATTGCCCCATCCTCTGTTACTGAAACTTTTATGGCTTTACCCTCCGGGTTGTTACTGGCTATTATGCCAGCAGCAAGGTCGTTAATGTATTCTTTTAAATACACATGCACCACATCCTGCTTCTCGTACAGTTTGTTATGCACCAGTGCCATACTCTTAATACGCTGCTGTGCCTGCTGCAGGGCGGCTATCATTTTTTCATCCTTATTATCTTTAAACTGCAGGTATAAAAGGCTGCTGATAATTTGAAGGTTGTTTTTTACCCGGTGGTGTATTTCCTTTAAAAAAACTTCTTTTTCTTTATTGCTTTGCTCCAATATTGCGGCTGCCTTCCTTTTATTACGGTAGCTAAGCCAAAAACCAATAGCCGCCACCAATGTAAAAACAAGGGCAATGCCAATGGAAACCTGTATGATGCGCTGCCGTTTGGCCAGTTCGTTAAGGTTGCTTATTTCCTGCTCTTTTCTTTTGGTTTCAAAAGATATTTCGGCCCGGTTTATGGCTTTATTTACCTCGTTATCACGATAGTCTTTGTAAGCCCCCATCTCCTTTTCCTTATACAACATGGCATTTTTGTAATCTCCAAGCGCCCCATAAACATCGCTCCATGTTTCGTACACATCTACCCAATCTTCTTTATTAACAATATTCTTCTCGGCAAAATTGTTGCAGAGCTGCGCATAATGCAAAGCTGAATCTTTATTGCCAATATGTGCGTAAGCTTTTGCCAGTGCCGAACAGGATGAATATAACTGGTAACCAATATCGTACTTAAAAGCAATATCTACCGCCTTTTTTGCGGGCAATACGCTTTCAGCAAACCTATTAAGCTCCTGGTATATAATTGCCTTAAGTTGCAACATGGTGCACTGCCTGTCAATTTCGTTGCTTTCCACCACACCACTGTAAGCTCTTTCGCAATAGTAAAGGGCGGTATCGTATTTACCCAACTCAAAATATACTTGCGTAAGGCACACATTAGCTGCATTTGTTATAAACTGCCTGTCTTCATCGGTGGTAAGGGGGTATCTCTTTTTATCTGTGAACGAAATGGCTTTTTTGTAATAATCCGTGGCCTTATCATCCTGCTCCATTTTAAAATACATATCGCCATGGGCCAGGTAAGCCATCCCCATTTTACCCGGCAGCCCCGCAGAATCGAATATTTTAATCATTTTTTGGCCTATTTGCAAGGCCTCCTGGTACCGCTCTTCCATACTATAATAATCGGCAAGCCGCAGGTAAAGCCTGGCCAACACATCTGCATCACTCACTTTTTTTACAAGGGCAAGGGCGGAGTCTGCCCACCGGGCAGCCACCTGGCTGCCGCCGTTGGTTTGATATAAAAAAATAAGCTTGGCAGCCGCTATGGCTTTGTTATTATCGTTTTTTGACACTGGCAAAAAAGAAAGTGCGTATGCCTTTGCGTAACAGGGTATTGCCTGTTTAGGCTTTACTGATAAGTAAATATTACCAAGTTCAATTAACAGGCGTTGCTTTACGGAGTCGCTTTGGGGTTGCTGCAACAGGTTTTTAATACTATCCTCGCTGTTTTTAACCTGGCAGTATGCGGGGGTACCCAAAAACAGCATACAAACACAAAACAATTGCAGGCAAAAATGGTATGGTTTAAAATAAGGCAACGGTGGTTTTGATTAGGATGTAAATTTAAACAATACCTTTTTAAAATGGGGGCCTGTTTTTTATTACACCGCAACACTAATATTACTTTCTTTGCAATTATATGAAGCCAGCACTGCTACGAATGCATATCGCCGTTTTTTTATGGGGGTTTACTGGCGTGCTGGGCAGGCTTATTTCGCTTACCGAAGGGCCATTGGTTTGGTGGAGGCTTTTTATTACCTCGGTAACCCTTTGGGCCATGTTCTTTTTTACGGGCAATATAAAGCGCATCTCCCTTAAAGATTTCTTTAAAATAGCAGGCATTGGCACCATACTCGCCCTGCACTGGCTGTTTTTTTATGGCAGCATCAAATACGCCAATGTATCCATCGCCCTTACCTGCCTTTCAACCACGGGATTACTAAGTGCGGTAATAGAGCCGTTATTTTTTCGCCGCCGTATAAATATGTTCGAGTTGTTGCTGGGCCTTTTTGCACTTGCTGGCATAGCGCTTATTTATGTAAGCAACCTTAGTTTTTCGGTGGGTATTTATATTGGGCTGCTCTCGGCCGTGGCTACTGTTGTAGTATCGGTATTGAATAAAAAAATAGTAGCCGGGTACGATCCGCTGGCTATTACCCTTTACCAGCTTAGTGGTGGCTTTGCAGGGCTAACGTTAATGATGCCGCTGTATAATTATCTATTTCCTGCCCAATATTTCATGCCGCAGCATTACGACTGGTTATGGCTTATACTGCTTAGCTGGGTATGTACCATTTTTACTTTTCTGCTGTACATAGGTGCCCTTAAAAAAGTAAGCGCTTTTACTGCCAACCTGCTGTTAACGCTGGAGCCTGTATATGGTATTATACTTGCCTTTGCCGTGTTTCACGAAAACAAGGAACTGCATAATAATTTCTACATTGGCTTCGCACTCATCTGCTGCGCTGTTGTACTGCAAATGCTAAGAATAACAAAACAGGCAAGGGCCGCTGCAAAAGCTGCTTCACAATAAGGCCTTACACAAGCTTTATTAAAGCACTTGTAACTACATCATCCTTACCATTACTCCGTTATTCGTTATAGGTACTGTATACTTTTTTCCAGGGATAATTTCTAATGCCATCAAAAACAAACCAGGCTGCACCGCCAGAAAGCAGTGTAAGTATGATGATAACCGGTGTTATATTGTACAGAAAATAATGTAGCCCACCCGTTACCGAACCAATAATCATTACCGCCAGTACGCGCATGAAGCCCCCACCGGCATCGCGCGTGGTGGGTGCCGCCGAAAAGGGTAGTTTTTTGGCGGTCATATACGCCGAAACGGCTGTTATAAGCAAGCAGTTGGCCACCCCAAAAAGCACATTGGGTACAATTTTAACGCCACCTAATGCCGTAAGCACTAAAATTGTTGCCACTGCTAATGGAAAATAAAACTGCGCTATACAGGCTTTTACCGCGCCGCTTATGATGTTACCAGGCGTTTTAACAGGTGATACAAAAAATATCCATGCGGCTTTAAATTTATCGCTTAGGGTTATTTGTGCCAGTGCCGAAACCAGCATAAGATTACCAAAATAGATTATTATCAGCGACGCAGCCCTGCCATTGCTGTTGTTGGCTGCTACATCCCTGAAGGAACCGGCCTTCATGTTAAAGTTCATCAGCACTATAATAACAATCATATACCCAATGGAAGGGTACACTTTCATTTTAAACTCACGGCTGCGCAGCATCATCTTCCAGGTAAATAAAAAGCCCATGTGTTCTGCGCCCCGTTTTGTAAATACCGATGCCAGCCATTCGCTGTAGCCTGTTTTCTCCACCTTTTTTATAGCCGCTTTATCCCCGGGGGATGCCTCCCCCGTACTGCCGGTAATAAGGGATAGTTTTTGGTTGAAGGATGGGGCAAAATATTTTACCACCACCCACAAACTTATGACTGGTACAACAAAGCTTAATAAAAGAAAAAACGTTAGTGGCAACGATGGTGTAAAATGGTATAACTGCTGCCAGCCCACAGCAAACCAGTACGATGGCACCAGTGCCCAGGGTTTGCTGCTGCTTAAATCAAAATGCTTAAACTGCACCTTTTCCATAAGCCGTGGCACAAGCTGGTAAGCTGCGTAAAAAAATATGGCAAAAGCAATTTGAATATAACTAATGATGTTTTGAAACTTTTGCGGTGTGGTAAGTTTAAGTATAAGTATGTACAGCGCGTTAATTAAAAAAATGGTAAACAGCGTTGCCATAAGTATCATGGGCAAGTACGCGGCAACAGCGGTTACACCAAGTGTG
>CAZRDD010000076.1:7940-14975 GCA_964598675.1 uncultured Parafilimonas sp. | reverse complement strand
TTAATTGTTATTATTGTGGGGGTTACCCTGTTAATTTTACATAAGCCTGCAAAGCCCGGCGAAGTAACAGAAGACCAGGCAAAACTGGTACACCATAAAGCACTTACCATAGATGCCCATATTGACATTTACCCCAACTTTAATACGCCGGGCAATGATGCAGGCACAGAAACTGCCGACCAGATTGATTTGCCCAAACTGGAACGCGGCGACCTTGATGTGGCCACTATAGCGCTGTTTGTTGAAACAACAAGGCCTACGCCACAAAACTATGCAGAAGCCTGGCAGAAAGTTGATACAAAATATACTGCACTGCAACGTTGGGTAGCAGCCCACCCAAACAGGCTTGCCTTTGCAAAATCTGCCAGCGATATTGACAGCATAACCAACCTTGGCAAGCATGCCATATTGCTGAGTTTTTTAAATGCTTTTTGGTTTAATAAAGACACAACACTGATTGATACTTTTTACAACAAAGGGGTGCGCGTATTTGGCCTTGCATGGGCAGGCAATAATAACTTTACAGGCTCCTCCCGCCCGCTGGCAAAATATGGCGACCAGCCAAACCAGGGCCTTACAAAACTTGGCGAATCGGCTATAGCAAGGCTAAACCAATTGGGTGTAATTGTTGATGTATCGCAGTTAACCACTGCATCGCTGTTAAAGGTTGTTGCCATTAGCAAGGCACCTGTAATTGCATCACACTCAGCTGTAAGGGCAAGGGTTGATGTTGCGCGAAACCTTACTGATGAAGAACTAAAAGCCATTGCAGCAAAAGGTGGTGTTGTGCATATTGTTGCGTTTGGGCCTTATGTAAAAAATGATACTTCATTTGCCAGGAAGTATATACAGGCATATGTTGATAGCTTTCATATTAACCCTTTGAAAGATGACCCTAAGGAAAAATTAGATTCCGTAACTTACCGTAAGTATGAGGCTTTTTCGCTGGAACTGCACAGAAACGAATGGAAGTCTGGTACACTTGCCGACTATATTGATGCTATTGACTATGCTGTTAAATTAATTGGCATTGACCATGTTGGCCTCAGCTCCGATTTTAACCACGGTGGCGGTGTAACAGGTTTTTCAAATGAGGGCGAGGCACAAAATGTTACAGCAGCATTATTGAAAAGGGGTTATTCAGAAGAAGATATTGACAAGCTTTGGGGCGGAAATTTTTTGAGGGTGTTTAAAGCGGTGGAGAAAGCAGCAGAAAAATAACAGGTATACTCAAAAGCCTGTAAAAATACTATAAACTTTGTTGGAGATAAACGTTTGAGTTAAGGCCGCTTTTGTCTAAAAGTGGCCTTTTTATATTTCCAAAACTCATTAACAGTGCAGCCTTGCAATCACCCAGGCCCTGCAAAAAACTGGATAGCATTTTAGGTTTTTGTAAACGGCTTAAGAACTATAATTTCTTACAGCAATATAATGCTTTTAAAAAGTAATAATTATACAAATGGTTGATTGTGTTCTATTTTTTGCGCAGCACGTTTTGTAGTGTTGCATAATTAATTACATTTTATGGAGCCAAAATATACCTTAAAGCAATTAACACTTTATTTTTTAAAACTGGGGGCAATTGGCTTTGGCGGGCCCGTGGCATTGGTGGGTTATATGCGGCGCGACCTTGTTGACAAGCAGCAATGGATTACCGATGAAGACTACAAAGAGGGGCTTGCCCTTGCACAGTTAGCGCCTGGCCCGCTGGCGGCGCAGCTTGCTATTTATCTTGGTTATGTGCATTACCGCATTATTGGTGCCACCCTTGCAGGGCTGGCTTTTGTAATACCATCGTTCCTTATGGTATTGGCTATTGGCTATGCATACGTACACTTTGGTGGGCTGCCGTGGATGCAGTCAGTATTCTATGGTATTGGCGCAGCCGTAATTGGTATTATAAGCATCAGCAGTTATAAACTTACACGCAAAAGCCTGGGTAGCGATTGGGTGTTATGGAGTATTTTTATCACCCTTACACTTGTTACTTTTTTAACACAAAATGAAAACCTTTGGCTTATTATACTTTCGGGCATTATTTACTGGTTGTATAAACTAAGGCCAAAACCAACAACCATAAACAGTTTGCTTTTAGGGCCGGTATTGCTGCAGGTTGCTGCGGGCCCACTGGCAGAATCGAAACTGGCGCAAATTGCATGGTTCTTTTTTAAGGCAGGTGCTTTTGTTTTTGGCAGTGGGCTGGCAATTGTTCCATTTTTATACGGCGGTGTTGTAAAAGACTTTCAATGGCTTAACGAACAACAATTTTTAGATGCTGTTGCTGTAGCCATGATAACACCCGGCCCGGTAGTTATTACGGTAGGGTTTATTGGCTACCTGGTGGCCGGGGTGCCTGGCGCAGGTGTGGCTGCACTGGCAACTTTTTTACCCTGCTATCTTTTTACCGTTTTACCGGCACCTTACTTTAAAAAATATGGGCGTCACCCGGCAATAAAAGCCATTGTTGACGGGGTTACAGCTGCAGCCATCGGTGCGATAGCAGGGGCCGTGCTGGTGCTTGCCAAAAGACAACTGACCGACTGGATAACCGTTGCCCTTGCTGCGGTAACCATATTGTGTTTATTGCGGTTTAAAAAATTGCAGGAACCATACGTTATTGCCGCAGCAGCTATTGCCGGGTTTATAATAAAGCAATTGATAAAGTAATAGCTTACACAATCATCAACCTATGGAGTTTATAACACTTGTTTGATAGTTGACAACAACATTCTGCTGAGGTAAAAAGGCAACCGCAAAACAATAACGCCACAAGGTTTACAACTGCAGCCCAGGTGGAAAAACGCATAGCCAGCAGTAAAATTAACCCTACTGCTGGCTATGCGCCTTTAAATTATTTGCCCTGCGGAATAATTACAATATACAGCCCTACTGAAATACACTCATCCCTTCAATTTTATGGTAAGGGTTAGCAAAAAAATCACTTACCACTGTGTTGAAAATAGTGGTTTTAAATTTAGGGGTGGCATGGCCTGAATTGGGTATAATCCACAAATACGATTGGGGTATGTACTGTGCTATTTGCAAAAGGTGTAATACCGGTATGGCATCATGGTCTCCGCCAATAATCAGCGTGGGTATTTTAATGGCCCTTAGGCGCTCAAGCGTTATGTGCGGCTCGTACAGGTCAAGGTTGTATATTTTAAGCCTGTTTTTTACTTCAGGTGTTTGGGGCTGTTTTGCAAGTGCAGCGCTGTGGTCTTCAATGTAATGATACACAAAAGGGATAAGCCCTGTGGTGTCAGGCCACAGGTTAGGCCCTGAAGCTGCAAGCTTTTTAACTTTATCGGGGTGGCGCAAGGCCAGCAGCAGGCCTGTTATTCCACCATCGCTCCAGCCTATCACATACGTGCTGTCAAGGTGCAGGCTGTCCAGCAGGGCATTAAAATCATCGGCCATCTGCTCAAACGTAAGCGAGTCACCCGCATCAACTGATTTGCCCTGCGCCCTGGCATCAACTGCTATAACCTGGTATTGGTTTGCAAAATATGGTATTTGCCCGGCAAAGCTTTTTATAGAACCACCATTGTTGTGTATAAGCACCAGTGGCTCTCCTTTTCCGTAAACTTCATAATAAGTGGTAAACCCGCGAAAGGTAATGTAATGGCCTGCGCTTTTATTATCGCCATAGGCAACCTGGGCTTTTGTGCTTTGGTAAAAAATAACCAGTAAAAACAGTAATGTTATATTTTTTCTCATCATTCAATTATTTAAGTAACATATAAATCATACAAATAAACAAACGGTGTTTGGTTTAGCATAAACAATTGCATTCAAAAACATTATCATGCACAAAACAAAAGGCAGCACCAATACGATGCCACCTTTCCTTTAGATTTTCCTCATGTGCATTAATAATTATTGAACAGATACCACCGGTGCTTGTACAGCAGCTTCACCTGCGTTGGAGTTGTGTTTAATTTTAAACAATGGCGCATATACTGCACGGTTAACCCATGCCAGGTATACGTTAAGTGCAAATAAAAGTATAGCAATTGCCAATGACTGAGGTGCAGCCGCAAGCAACGCATGAAACAGCAGTATGTTTACGCTTATAGGAAAAAGCAGTAGCAATACAAGCGGCGTAAACAGGCCTGCTATAAGCAAAGCACCATACAATACTTCTAACACCTTTAAAAAAGTAAAAAAATACCCTGAGGCAAACAGTCCGCCCAAAAATGCACCTGCTTTACTGGCAGGGTCTGGCGGTGGCGCGTTTAAAAAATGAAAAAAGAAATTAAGGCCAAAAAATAAAAATATAAGCCCTAATAAAACCCTGGCCACAACGGCAGGCAAGTTGATTTTTTTTGCAACTGACATAACTTTACTATTTGATTGTTTTTAAATTGGGTGATTTTTTTGAGACAGCCTTGCGTTAACAACAACCAGTATTACAACATGCTATAGTAATACTGGTGTTATACATTTTTGCATAAATAATGATGGGTAAATAGATATGCATTTGAAGGATTGTTAATTATTTTAATAGTCTACCAAATTTATAGACTTTATTTGAAATAGCAAAGCATTTATAAAAAATAATTTACAGATATTGTTTTTGTAAACAAAAGGCCACCTGTTGCAGGCAGCCTTTATCAGTAATTAAAAAACAAAAAAAATTTGCTTACATAGTGCCTTCTAATTTAAAGGAATGGTTGCTGTTTCAATATCCCAATGGGCTAACAACAGCTCAAAGCGGTGCTGCTCGGCCTTTATATAATTTTCCTGGTCGGGGTAAAGTTGTTTTTTATACGGGGCTGTAAGGTTTTCGTCAAAAGCAAGGGCTGCATTTTTAAAAACAATCACCACCCTAAAATCCCACCGGGTATCCTCACCACTGTGCAGGCGTGGTTTTGAGGCGGTAACACTAATTATATCACCTTTTTCAATGGCCTTTTTCAACAGCGGGTAATGGTTTTTTTGCCAAAGCCCAATAAACTCATCAGCCAGCCCCCATTTTACTTTGTAATAATTTTCAACAGTAAAATAGCCGGTTGTTTCCCCGTTGCTTTGCGCAATACTTTTCATGCTAAAACAAACGAGAATAAAAGTGAATACCAATGCATTTTTTAAGTATTTACCTGCGGTGTTACTTGCAATGTTGTACATAACGATTAGTTGTTTATGATGAACAATTTTTTACCTGAAAAATTTATAAATAGATGCCGTTGCAACTGCATTTAACGTTAGTGGTTTGCCGCCAGCAGTGCTATTTGTTTAGCGGCTGTTTTACATGCCTGTGCAACCTTATAATTAAACCAGCGTTGCTTAAACAGCCTGCGCATAATGTTATCAATCTTGCGCGTGATGAATATATTACGAAAACCTGCCAGCCTTTCTGCAACCGATTCCGATAAAGCCCTGTAGCTTACTGACCATCCACCGGTAGTGTACTGTATGTAGTGCCAGTA
This sequence comes from uncultured Parafilimonas sp., assembly GCA_964598675.1. Lineage (GTDB taxonomy): Bacteria > Bacteroidota > Bacteroidia > Chitinophagales > Chitinophagaceae > JABDFW01. The sequence goes on along the minus strand of CAZRDD010000076.1, from coordinate 9,546 downwards.
GCCAGATGGAATGTACAGTGTATCGCCTTTTTGCAGCGTACATTTAAAGCCTTTTAAATAATGCAGGCCAGGATATTTTTCATCATCAGGGTTGCGCAGGTTAACGGTTCCATGAAAATTAAACGGCAACTTATACAACAGTGCAGACTGGTTTGGCGCAAACAGCCACACTTCTTTTACACCCTGCAGCTGGCTAAGAAAAACATGCGACATATCAATATCGTAATGATAACGAACGGTTGAGCCTGCCCCACCAAAAAACAGGTATGGCAACCATTTTAGAACCCTGCCCCCTGTAAGGTCATTTACCACCAAATCCTCCTTTAATGCAGGTACGTTTTTAAGCAGGTTAAACAAAAACAGCCGCAAATCCGTTGGCCCCTGCTCAATAATATTTAAATACTCTTTAAAAGGTACATTTTTTTTAACCGGCGGGCTTGTTACAAAATCATCAAACTCATCTTCCCTGCCGTACAAGTTAACCTTTACCTCACCTGCACGCTGTTTAAGCAAGCTGTAATCCCATTCCGTTAATGCCTTGCTGTGGCTCTCAATAAAATTATCTACAATTACTGGTAACCTGTTATTGAAATACTTCGCCAAAAATTTATCACTTTTTATTCCGCTGCATTTCTCAATTGTTTCCAGTTGCATAATAAAATAATTGAAGGATGGATAAAAGCAAGCCACTCCTGGACAAAAGCGGCTTATACTCAAACGTTTACTTCCAACAAATATTTAATACAATTAGTCTATTAATTTAGTAGACAAATATATGCAGGTTTTACATATTTTTAAAACTTTTTTTGAATGGCTGCATAAAAAACGTTTTCTGGAATTTCACCAGGTGAACCATTTTACTATGATTTATGTAAAACTTAAAACACCATATTTAAAGATAAACCGCAACCAGAGAACTCACCCGCATGTAAGAATGCCATTAGCCAGGCAACAAACAGAAAAAACAATTATATTTCACTAAAAGCAATCGCAGATAATGCATCACAATTTTTTTTAAAGGCAGCTTTCATTAACAAGCATAACCAGCTTTTTACCCTTTGTTTTATTTTCCTCCATAAGTGTATGTGCCTGCACAACAGTTTCTACACTTAACCCTCCAACAATATTAACGGGTGAAGGCATAATTATACCCTGCTCAATTTTTGCAAAAAGCTCAGCAAGTTGTTTGCCATAAATAGCTGTGTCGCATATATTACCCGATAAAGTATATGCGTAATTGGCTACATTCATAATTGTTGCTGCTTTATCAAAAAGCAGTTCCCTGCTGGTTGCAGTTACAAGGTTTGTTACATCAATATACACTCCATGCACCGATAACAATAAAGCGCATACTTCAGACATGTTGCCTCCCACCAAATCAATACAATACTTATAAACACCTGTTGTGGTGCGTGCCTGCAAGTGGTTAATATAAGCGGGATGTAAGTAATCAATTACATCATTGGTATTAAGCCCTGTGTTAATAAGGTGCTGCCTGCTTTGTGCATTACCGGCTGTAGTAACTATTTTATTATGGCCGGTTGCCAGTAATAACTTTATTAGTATTGTACCTACGCCACCAGCGCCTCCGGCAATAAAAACCGGC